>CAJUNM010000001.1:0-80639 GCA_910587805.1 uncultured Christensenellaceae bacterium
GCGGGGGGCGGTGTCGCTATCACGTCGCCGTCGTCGTATGCGGGGGGCGGTGTTGCTATCGTATCGCCGCCGTCATATGCGGGGGGCGGTGTCGCTATCACATCGCCGCCGTCGTATGCGGGGGGCGGTGTCGCTATCACGTCGCCGCCGTCGTATGCGGGAGGCGGAGTCGCTATCACGTCGCCGCCGTCATACACGGGGGGCGGTGTTGCTATCACGTCGCCGCCGTCATACACGGGGGGCGGTGTTGCTATCACATCGCCGCCGTCGTATGCGGGGGGCGGTGTCGCTATCACGTCGTTTGCTGCGGAAGAATCCGAAACAACAAAATCGGCATCGAACACGATGGGCGGCTCGGTGCCCTCTATTGTTTGTTCGCCGAGGTTTTTGTTGTCTTGATTGTTTGCCATAATTTACCCGCAATAAACCCTTCTTTATATTACATAATACAATATTCGTCGCAAAATGTCAATAGCTTTTGCAATATTTTAGAAATATAGATATTTTATATTCGGACGGTAAGTTTTATACATGCCGGTTCATAGCGGCATGCGCGCAGCGCATTGTCGGCTTGACGCCGCATTTTCGTAAACAGCTCAAAATAAAATTATAAAGCGCAGCCTTATCGTAGCGGAAAAGCTTGCAATAAATCAGCCTATGGCTGCCGTTAAAACATTAGGGTGTCGCGCAGCTCGCCCAGATACCACGACGGTCCGTCCATGACGATGCGGTCGAATTTCTTTTTCATTTTTTCGGAAATGCCCAAAACATAGAAATACGGAAGCACGTTGTAGAAGTATTCGGGGTCTTGCTCTATGAGCGTTTCCAACCTATCCTTTTCGGCTTGAACGAGGAATGTTTTGAACGCGTCGATCTCGCCGTAATACTTAAGATCCTCCGCGCTGCGTATATCTATCATGCGCGACAAGAAAAACAGCACGACTATGCAAACGACGAGCGACACGGCGTACGCAACGCCGCTGTCCCAAGTCGACATAAAGATCACAGCCATGCCCGGCAAACCGCTCCACAAAGTAAAAAACGGATACATCATATACTGCGCCGCAGTGCCGTGCTTTGCCAATTCGTCGCGGGCAAAACGCAAAACCAGCACGCCGGCGAACGGGAAAATTCCCGCAACGTAGCCCGCGCTGTTGTTCGCAATACCAAGTATGACTGTGACAACGGCGAGCAAAGCTATGGCGAGCGCGGTGCACGATATATATAACCTTTGCGACAGTTTTGAGGGCACGCGCTCGGCGTTACATTCGCAACCCGCGGTAAAGCTTTCGTAACACTTATCGTACGAGCTTTCGGCGGCAAGCGTGTAAAAGACTTCCCCGTCCGCAAACAATCCGTTAAACAGTTCGCACTCATCCTTGAACGTATCCGCATCGAACGCGCCTTGCTCGGGCGGCTCGATGTCTTTGAGCTTAGTCAGTTTAAGCCCGCGTTTGCAGTCTTCCTCTATGGAAACGAACCCGCGCGACGCCCAATAGAGCATGATCGCCGAAAATATATCGCGCGAATCGGCGCTTTTGCCGCTGTACTTGAGCATAACGTCGATCGGCGACGCGCCGCGCGGAGGATAATACGTAACGGGCCGCACGGCGCGGCGTCTGTCAACCGCGCCTTTAATAATACACGCGATAGGCAATATCAGCACGAGCAGCGCAAAAACCAAGCATATAACGGATGCGGCGCTCATAACAAACCTCCTTCCGTGCCTTTATACCAAGCGGGAAGCGCGGCGGGTCTCAGTTTTTTTGCGGTGAACGGCTTTATGCCGAATGCGTACAAATACGGCAGCGCGGCGTAGTAATCTACGTCGCCGGCAGTAGCGCGCCATAAAAATTTACGGTAGTTCACAAGATCGGAATAATCGGAAAGATTGTTCTTTTCGCGGTAGTCTACGAACTGTATCAGCACGAACGAGCCTAAAAACAGCATTACCGACGCGGCATACGATATACCGAGCGGATCGAAACTCCATGTCGTCATGCCGATCAACGCGCCTATCGGCGCGCCCAGCCACATCGAGCACCAGACCATGCGGAACGGCAGCGGTATCTCGCGCATGAACCGAAGCACGAAAAATCCGAGCATTGCTATAAACGGGAATATGATCGCCGCGCCTACGCCGTCCAGCGTGAACCACAGCGCGGCTATAAACAACGGCGCGATCGATAAAACGGTGGTAAACACTTTGAGCGCATAATGCACAGACGAATACACTCCGTCGTCCTCGCGCACCGAAAACGATTTGTTGATTTCGTTCCAATCTTTCCTTTTTACAAGCGAACGGTTAATATCCACCGTAACTCTTTTCTTTATGCCGAACACTTTGTTAAAAAGTCTGCGCTCGCGCACGTACGTGCCGCGATCGAAAAACACGGCTTTGGGCGAATCGTGATCGGGCATGGTCGATTTTTTAACGAGCGTCACTCGGCGCGCGTCCACATACTCGACGCTTATCAATCCGCGCTCCGCCCAATGCACTATAAGCGCGCGTGTCAGTCGCGACGGGTACGTCTTACCTATGAATATACGTTGAACGTCGAGCGGAGAAAAACCTTTCTTCAGCTCGCGCACTTGTTCGCGCTTTACGTTGCGCATGGCGCGACAACCGAAAAACAGGGCAAGCCCCGCAACCGATGCGATACAGCCGTAAACAAGTCCCGCGAAAATATAATATACATATTCGGGCGCACAGATCAGCACGTTCATTCTCCGCGTATCTCCGCATTGGGCACGAACCGCCGCGCAAGCGACAGATAATACTCGAGCGTCTCCGTAGACGGCGAGGTCAAAAGCTTGCTCGGCACGGTGTCGCGCATGACGAATTTTTGCAAATAGTATCTGTCCGCGCCCTCGACGAGCTGCGCCGCCCCCTCTATGCTCTTGCCGTCGAACAATTCGGCGGCTACGGTAGTGCGGAACTCGTACGCTACCCCCGATCCCTTGATCGTAGCTATAGACCGTTCTATGCGCGACATATCCAAATCGGCAATACCCGCAGTCTCGGCATAACGCTCGGGCGCATTCTTTATATCCATGGCAACATAATCCAATAAGCCTTGCGCGTACAGTCGTTCGAGCGCATCGGGCGCATACCCGTTGGTATCGAGCTTGACGAGATAGCCGAGTTCTTTTATCTTGCCCAACAGCCTGTCGAGATCGGAATATAACGTCGGCTCGCCGCCGGTCACGCACACGCCCTCGAGCACGCCGCGGCGTTTTTCCAAAAACGCGAATATCTCGCTCTCGTCGTAAATATCGACCGCACCGGACACAAGCTCGCTGTTATGACAGAACGGGCAGCGGAAATTACAGCCGGGCACGAACAGTGTGCACGCCGTATGCTCGGGATAGTCCAACAACGTGAGCTTTTGCAATCCGCTTATTTTTATAAACATCGTCGCGCCTCCGTGATTTTCAGCCGTACGGATAATATTATACTTCCGAACGGCGAATTTGTCAAACGTTCGATTTGACGATAACGCCGCTGCATATCTATCGCAATATCCGCGTCGGGTCGTTGCGTATCGCGATCGCTATTCGTTCTCGGCGATTTGCCGAATAAACTCTATCGCGTCGATCTCGCCCGAGTCTATAAGCAACAGTTTGTCGTTGTACTCGTCCACCGTATAGACCGCGCATTCGATCATGTATTCGAGCATGCGCGGCGAAACGAGACTGCCCGCGAAAGACGACGTCATGCGGAAAACTATCATGCCGCTTTGAACGTCGAGATCGAAACTGCCGTCGGTGAGCGAATAATTTATCTGCCCTACCGCGACTGCGGCGTCGCGTATTTTTTCGGGTCTTATGTAAAACTGCTGCGGCGACAGCAATACGATCAACTGCTTTTCCTCGTCGACAGAGAGCTTGAAGTACATCGGCAAGTCGTCGCCCGAGTACGCGAATCCGTACGTGTTTTCGTCTTCTTTTCCGTAACTCAGCCCCATTTCGTTCATTGCCGAAAGCAGCGCTTCCCGCGCCGTTTGCGCACCGTTCATCATCGCCTCCCGTTGCCGAACAGTTCGGCAAAACGCGAAACGGTCAAGCGACCGAGCGCAACGTCGAACAGTTTGTCGTTATACTCGTCGGTGATCACGAGCGCGTACGCGAGCATTCGGTACAAAGCCTCTTTGCCGAGCAAACTGTCGTAATACCCCGACGTCACGCGAAAACGCAGTCTGCCGCGCAATCGGTCGAAATCGAAACTGCCGTCGGCGAGCGAAAAATTTACCATGCTCGCAGCAAGCGCAACGTCGTCGCGACCGCGCTCGGGTACGGAAAAAGGACACTCGCACAGCATGACGAGCACGCGGTTTTCGGGCGACAGCCTAATGCTCACGGGTATGTGCAAGTCCTCGCCCACGCTCGTAAATTCCATGCGGTACTCGTCGTCGAACGCGGCATACTTAACGCCCAGCTCGTCGCACATTTGTTTCGTTGCGGCGTAAACCGCCTTTGTTCTTCTGTCGTCCATAATCAGTCTTTATTCCCCGCCGCGCCGCGAGCCTGCTGCAAAAAGCGCGCGAGCGATTTAGCCGAATCGAATACGATAACCACGTCTTTCGACGCATTGAGCACGCCGCCGAATTTTTCAAAGCCTTGCGGTATATCGCGCGCATCCGCAAATTCGAGCTTCGCACCCGAGCGCAAAAGCGTGACCGCCGTCGCGTTTATCGCCGCGGCGAGGTTTTTCGCAAGCCCCACGTTGCACAGATTTTTCACTTCCTGCGGCACCGTCTCGTAAGCGTCTTTCAGTTCTGCGTACAGCTCGTCGCGTTCTTTGACCGAACCGAGCGCGGAGATCCTGCGGTACAGCTCCACTCGCACCGCGGCGTCGCAATAGTCCTTCGGTATGACAGCCGAAAAATCGACGCGCATGTTCGGGTCTTTTCTCGCGTGCACCGCCGCGCCCTTAAGTTCCGCCACCGCATCTTGCAAAAGTTTGCAGTACATGGCATAACCGACGCTGACCATGTGCCCGTGCTGTTCCGCGCCGAACACGTTGCCCACGCCGCGTATGCGCATGTCTTGCTCCGCTATCTTTACGCCGCTGCCGAGATCGGTATATCGCGCAACGGCGTCCAGCCGTTCCATAGCCTGAGGCGTGAGCTTTACGCCGCTGCCGTAAGTAAAGTACACCTGCGCAACGCGGTCGGATCGCCCCACTCTGCCCTTCAACTGATAGAGCTGACTCAAACCCATGTTTTCCGCGCCGTAAACTATCATCGTGTTCGCATTGGGAATATCTATACCGTTTTCTATTATAGTAGTGGCGACGAGCACTTGCGCCTTGCCCGCCGCAAAAGTTTCGACCGCCGCCGTCATTTGTTTCTTGTCCATTTGCCCGTGCGCATACGTCACCTTGACGCCGTTCATGAGCGAAGACAACCGCCCCGCATACTCGGCGATACCGGGCGCGCCGCGCCCGACAACGTAATTGTACACGACGAACGCCTGCCCGCCGCGCGCTATCTCGCGCGTTATCGCGTCGACTGCGAGCGCGTCGCTGTACTCGGTAACGTATACTTGCGCGGGCAGTCTGCCGGTAGGCGGAGTCTCGAGCATACACACGTCGCGCATGCCCGAAAGCGCCATATGCAGCGTGCGAGGAATGGGCGTAGCCGACAGCGTAAGAACGTTGACTTCGGTGCGGAGATTTTTGATCTTTTCTTTATCGGACACGCCGAATTTCTGTTCCTCGTCGAGTATGAGCAGTTCCAAGTTTTTGAACTTGACCTTGCCGCTCAACAGCTTATGCGTGCCGCAAACGATGTCCACCGATCCGTCCGCAAGCCCGTCGAGAGTTTTCGCCTCGTTGCCTTCCACGCGCGAGAACGCCGCGACGTTTACGCCGAACTTTTCCATGCGCTCTTTTGTGGTGTTGTAGTGTTGGTGACACAATACGGTCGTAGGCGAAAGAAAAGCCACCTGCCCGCCTTCGCTGATCACCTTGAACGCTACGCGCAGCGCGACCTCGGTCTTGCCGAAACCGACGTCGCCGCAAACGAGCCTATCCATGATCTTGCCCGATACGAGATCGTCTACGCATGCGTCCACTGCCGATAATTGATCGTCGGTCTCGCTGAACGGAAAATCCGCGGCAAACTCGTCGCAAAGCGCGCTGTCCGCGCGGTATTTCTTGCCTTTGGCGTTTTCGCGCTTGGCGTAAAGTTCCAACAGATCGAACGCCATCGCCTTGAGCTTGGATTTGACCCGAGTTTTAGTGCGCTCGAACTCCGCGCCGCCGATCTTGTTTAGCTTGGGCGGGGTATCGGTAAAATCGTACTTGCTGAGTCGACCCATGTTTTCCACGGGCACATACAGAGTATCGCCGCCGGCGTACCGCACGGTTATATAATCGCGTTCGTACCCGCCGAAATCGACCGCGCCCACCGCCTCGCAAATCCCTATGCCGTGCGTTTCGTGCACAACGTAATCGCCCGGCTTGGGCAGTTCTTTCATGCCCGTGCGCCGTATCGACTCGAACGGATCGCGCTTGATCCCGACGTTGCGCATGCCTATTACGACTGTATTTTCGGCAAAGAACACCCCGCCGTCCGCCGTGGGCGTTATATATTCCACATCGTAGCACTCGAGATCGTCGAGCGATTTTTTTACGTCCGCGCCGATAAACACGCGCATGCCGCGACTGCGCCATGCCGAAATATCGTCGATAAGCCCCGCAAAATTCTTGCCGTATGCGGGCAGGTCGAGGCTCTTGAACTTAAACAACCGCTCGGGCGCGAAAAATCTGTTCGCCGAATCGAACGAATGAAAGCACAGCGCGCAATTTTTGCTCGGCGGCTCGGGCACGAGATTGCCGTCCGCGCACAGCGGAGCTTCGCCCGCTTCTATAAGGCGTTTGCTTCGCGCCGCATGCTCGCGGTAAGCGAACATGCAGTTATCGTAAACCGTTTTCGCTTCCTCTATGATAACGGGCATGCCGCAAAACTCGTCGAGAGTGGTGTGCGGCAGCAACGGCAGAACGGTCTGCTCGCCGTCGGCGTCGCCGTTTTTCAATCGCTCCGCGAGCCTGTGCTCGACGGGTATGCCCGACGCGGATTTGCGCTTTTCGCCGAGTTTGACGAGCGCGTCGAACGCCGCGTATTTATCGCTCGAAACAAGTTCCGTCGCGGGATACGCCGCAAACTCCGAAATATTCACGCCCGCGGTCTGAGTAACTATATCGAGCGTGCGTATTCGCTCGCACTCGTAACCGAAAAACTCGATGCGCGCCGCTCTGCCGTCGGGAGTGCAAATATCCACTATGTCGCCGCGCACAGCGAACCGCGACGGTTCGTCGACGTGCCCGCAACGCGTGTACCCCGCGCGTACGAGCGCCGACGTAAGCTCGGCGGTCTTGTAGCTTTTCCCGACCGAAAATACCGTTGTCGCGGACAGAACATCCGCGCGCGTCGGAATGATCTGCATTAACGCTTCCGCCGTGGTAACTACAACGTTGCACGCGCCGCTCGCTATTTTATACAGCGCGCGCAAGCGTTGCCCGTCGCGTTCCGCACCCGCCGCGAGCAACACGTTGTTTTTTGGCATCAAAAGCTCCGCCGTCGGAAAATGCAACGACAGTTCCACATACGCTGTGCGCGCGGAAAGCACGTCGGGGCATACGTACGTAAACCCGTCGAGCCCGCAACAAAAAAGCCGCGCGTCCGATTTGGTCAACCCGAATACGGACGTGCGCGCGCCGCTTTTGACCGCGCCGAGCGCCTCGCCCGTTTCGCCGTCAAACTTGTTTATCAGTTCGCTTATACTAAGCATTGTTTACCGTTGCGGTCAGCTTATCCCAAGCCTTTCCTTCCGCCCAATCGGCGGCGAACTCGCACGCAAGAGTTATCGACGCGTCGATAACGGCGCGCTCCGACGCATGGATATGCGACAGCACATAATCGGCGAGCGCCATGAAATTCGGCTTTAAGCCCGTACCTATTCGCACTCGCGCAAACTCTGTCGAGCCTAACTTGTTCACGATGTCGCGCATACCGTTGTGAGTGCCGGCGGAACCGTCGAGCCGCGCGCGCACAGTGCCTTTATGTATGTCTATATCATCGTACATAACGAGAATATCCCGCGGAGCTATTTTATAGTACCGCGAAAAATACGCCACCGCGTCGCCCGACAAATTCATATACGTCAGGGGTTTTATAAGTATGACTTTGTTGTCGCCCGAGCCTACGTCCGTAACGAGCGCGTTGTTCTTTTTGCCGAAGACGGGCGCGCGAAAGCGCTCGGCGAGTTCGTCGAGCGCCATAAAGCCCACGTTGTGATAAGTGTCGGAATATCCGTCGCCCGGGTTGCCGAGCCCCGCTATCAGCTTCACGCCTTATTCGAGCGCGGCGTTGAGCTTAGCCACAAGCTCGTCAACGTCGTTACCGTGCGCCGCAGCCGCTTCGCGCACGGTCTCACCGCGCGAAATGGGGCAACCCAAGCAGTGCATGCCCATATCGAAGAACGCCTGCTGCAGTTTCTCGTTTTCGGGATCGAGGCAGATCACCTCGTAGATCGTCATATCCGCATTGACCTTTTCCATAATTATCTCCTTTTCGGCGCTGCGCCGAACGTTTGTTATTTATCGGTATCGGGTAGAAACATCAAACCTTAAAAGCTTTTTTAAGCTCGTCGAGCGCGGTAAGCCCTATGAACTTGCCGATAAGTTCTCCGCCGTCGTACAGCAAAAGCGTGGGAATGCTCGTAATGCCGAACCGCGGCGTCACCTCGTCGTCCTCGTCGACGTTGATTTTGATAAGCTTTACGTCGGTCGTTTCGGCGAGTTCTTCGGCGATCGGCGACTGCGCGCGGCACGGACCGCACCAGCTCGCCCAAAAATCGACGAGCGTTTTGCCCGTGGAAATAAGTTCTTCAAATTCGTCGTTTGCGGGGTTGTGAATGACCATGATTTAATTCTCCTTCGGATATTTTTATTTTTGCCTGACTTCGCTTTTATTATTTACAGGTTTGCGAGTTCTTTCATTGCCTCGAGATATATCTCGTAGTTTTTGAACAACTGCGCAACGGGAAAATTCTCGTCGGCACGGTGCATGTTTATGTCTATGTCGAGCGGCGTGCAACCGAACGCTACGGCATTGGGCAGTTCTCGCGCGTACGTGCCTCCGCCCGTTTTGAGCGGTTCGGTCATGTCGCCGGTTATGCGCCTGTAAACGCCGAGCAACGCCTTGATGAGCGGCGAATCTTTATCTACGTACAGATTTTCGTGGTAGTCGAGCACGGTATACTCGCAACCGAGCTTTTCTTTTATTTTCGACGCAACGGCGTCGGGCTTGACGCCGAGCGGCAAGCGGAAATCGACCACGATGTTGAGCTTGCCGTCCGCAACGTCGACATGCGACATGCACATCGTAAGATCGCCGCTCTTTTCGTCGTCCGTATAAATTCCGAGCTTTTGCGCGGCGAGCGGCGTGCACATATATTCGTAAATTTTCGGTAAAAAATTCGATCCGATAACGTCGTTGTGCGCGTTCAAAAAGCAAATCAGCTTCCACAGCGCGCTGTCGCCCTTCTCGGGCGTGGATGCGTGCTCCGCAGTGCCGTTCGCTATGATCTCGAGCGTTCGCGCGGTATTAAGCTCGAAATCGGTCGGGCTTGCGCCCATGGAGATCAACTCGTTCACTGCGGGCGCTGTTTTGAAAATGTCGCTCGTGAGCTTTCCGCCGCATGCGGACGCAAGCGCGGTTTCCAACGCGCTGCCCGAAACGACGCGCGCCGTCGCTCTGTCCGGCACGGCGTTGAAACATTCCGCTCCGGTCACGGCGGCGATATTGTTCAAAAGCTCTTTATCGGCAAACTCGAACCGAATGTGCGAGATGCCCTTTTCGCTGTTTATAACAGGGAACTCGGAATCGGGCACAAACGACGTCGCGGGGACTTCTCCGCCCGTTTCGAGATAACGCCGTATGCAAGAACTGCCGCGTTCCTCGTCCGCCCCGACTATTATCCGCACTCTGCGTTTCAGTTTGACGCCGCTGTCTTTAAGCTGTTTGAGCGCGTGCAAGCAGACTACGACCGCGCCCTTGTCGTCGCCTACGCCTCTGCCGTAAACCTTTCCGTTTTCCTCGATCATCTTGAACGGCGGCGTAGTCCAGCCGTTGCCCGCCGGCACAACGTCGAGATGTCCCAAAACGCCTATGCACTCGCCGCCGTCGCCGTACTCCGCGTACGCGCAAGCGTTGTCTATATTCTCCGCTTTTAACCCGTACTCGCGCGCCTTGGCTACAAACCACTCGAGCGCGCGCTTGCACTCCGCGCCGTACGGCGCGTCGGCAGTCGGCGCGGAATATACGCTCGGTATAGCCACAATATCCGCGAGGTCGTTCAACAATAACTTTTCGTTCATAAAACTTCCTTTTTGCTTGCCTTTTCGAGACAAAAGCATTATACTTAAGTCGGTAGTATTATAGCACCGATTTTCATTTATGTCAAGGAGACTGACCCGATATGGTTCGCACACGATTCGCACCCAGCCCCACCGGCTATTTACACATCGGCGGCTTGCGCACCGCGCTCTACGCCTATCTGTTCGCCAAAAAGAACGGCGGCAAGTTTATCCTTCGCATAGAAGACACAGATCAGACCCGCGAGGTCAAAGGCGCGGTCGATATCATTATTTCCGCATTGAACAAAGCGGGCATGACGTATGACGAAGGTCCTATAGCGGGCGGCGATTACGGTCCGTACGTGCAGTCGCAGCGCAAAGAGATCTATCTCGAATATGCGCAAAAACTTTTGGACAGCGGCGACGCATACTATTGCTTTTGCACCAAAGACCGTCTCGAACAAATGCACAAGGACGGCGCGACCAAGTACGACAAACACTGCCTGCGCATGAGCAAGGCGGAGATCGAGGAGCGCATAGCGCGCGGCGAACCGTACGTCATTCGTCAGAACATACCCGAACACGGCTCGTCTACATATCACGACGAGGTGTTCGGCGACGTGACCGTGGACTATAAAGACCTCGAGGACAATATCCTCATAAAATCGGACGGCATGCCCACGTACAATTTCGCCAACGTGATAGACGATCATCTCATGGGCATAACGCATTGCATACGCGGCGTGGAATATCTCATGTCCACCCCGAAATACAATCTGTTATACGACGCGCTCGGCTGGGAACGCCCCGTATATATCCACCTTCAGCCTATCATGCGCGACGCGACGCATAAGTTGAGCAAACGCGACGGCGATGCGGGTTTCGAGGACTTTTTAGCCAAGGGATTTCTGCCCCATGCCATAGTGAACTATATAGCTTTGCTCGGTTGGAATCCCAAGAATAACCGCGAAAAACTTTCAATGGACGAGCTTATAGAGAGCTTCTCCATCGACGGTTTGCAAAAATCCTCGTCCATATTCGACGAGACCAAAATGCGTTGGCTCAACTCTCTGTACGTAAAAGAAATGACCGCGGACGAGTTCCACGCCGCGGCAAAACCGTTCTACGACAAGTACCGACCGAACAAGAATATAGATTACCGTTATCTATCCGAGCTTTTGCAGCCGCGCGTAGAGGTGTTCTCGGACATTAACGAGCGCACGGAGTTCTTGGATGCGTTCGATTTCTCCGCCGACACGCCGTTCGACTTTTCGCTGTTTGCCAATAAAAAATGGAAGACCGACGCAGGCATGGCTCGCGACATCATAGACGAGTGCATAGCCGCGACGGAATGCGACGACGTTGACCGCGCGGAAAAACTCGAAAAGATCGCCGAGGCGCACTCGCTCAAAAAAGGTCAAGTACTGTGGATATACCGCATCGCGCTCACCGGCGCGGCGGCGACCCCCGGCGGCGGCGACGAGATGATCAAACTTTTCGGCAAACCCGAAGCGTTAAAAAGACTGCGGCACGTAAAACAATGCCTATACGATAATTAAGAATTATGAATTCGGAATTATTCAGCCGCTTCGCGGCATTAAAGCCCTCTCCTTTGGAGAGATCCGAGGAACGCGGGCGGGAAAGGTTGCCGCACGTGAAGAATCTCAACCTTAAATAGGAGCATCATGAAAAAGCAAATACACACAAGCGGCGCGCCCGAGGCGATAGGTCCGTACTCCCAAGCGATAATTTGCGGCGATACGCTTTACGCGTCGGGACAGATCCCTATCGATCCGACGAGCGGTAAGATAGAAAGCGACGACATAACCGAGCAAGCGCACCGCGCTATGAAAAATGCGGGCGCGGTTCTCGCCGCGGCAAAGCTCGGCTACGACGACGTTGTAAAAACTACCGTATATCTCGCCGACCTCGGCGATTTCGGAACGGTCAACGCCGTATACGGCGAATACTTCCGTGCGCCCTATCCCGCGCGAAGCTGCGTGCAAGCGGCGGCGCTGCCGCGCGGTGCAAAAATCGAAGTCGAGATCATCGCGCGCATTAAATAAAGCTTGACAACAACGCGAATCGGCGGTATACTGTGAATATGAAAGCGACAAACAAAACTGTAATGACAATAATCGTATCGGCGCTGTCCGTATTTTTCGTGCTATTGATAGTGGCGCTCATAGTCAACGTGGTGCGGCTGTCGGCGGCGAACAAGCGGCTCGCCGCGCTTAAGGCGCAAGAGGCGCAGCTCGATGCGATAATCTCCGAAAACGACGATTACATCGATTATTGCCAAACGCCCGAGTTCATAGAGGACTACGCGCGCGACTACTTGGATATGATATATCGCAACGAGATACCCGTCGAGGTCAAATAGTGCGCGCGGCGATAGACGTCGGCTCTAACTCCGTTCGGCTCGGGCTGTCCGACGGCGAAAAGTATTCGACGATAACCAAGCTTGCCGACGGCTTGAACGCGAGCGGGGCGTTATCCCGAGACGGCGCGGAACGCTCGCTCCGCGCGATAAGCGAATACGTAAAAAAAGCGACGGACACAGGTTGCCGCGCTTGCGATATAAAAATCTTTGCGACCGAAGCGGTGCGGCGCGCACGCGACGGCGCTTTATTTTGCGACAAAGTTAAAACGGCTACGGGCATATCGGTTACCGTGCTCTCGCCCGAGGACGAGGCGAGATACGCGCTTCTCGGCGCGAAAAAACCGAGCGGCGCGGTATCGGTATGCGATCTCGGCGGCGGGAGCATGGAGCTTATAAGCTCGTTCGACGGCGTTACGCCCGAATACGTAAAAAGCCTTCCGCTCGGCGTGGTCGTGCTCAAAAACACGTTCGACGGCGACTACCGCAAAGCGATAGACGCAGCGCCCGCGCTCGTCGCCGAATACGGCGAAACGAAAAATTACCCGCTCGTCATGATCGGCGGCAGTGCATGCTCTATCGCCGCAGCCGAAAAAAACCTGCGTTGCTACGACAAGACCGCCGTAAACGGCGCGTACATATCGGCGGCACGGCTGGACGAACTCATGCCTATGCTTTTAAGCCCTAAACTGTCCGTGTTTCGCCCCGTGTGCGCGAAACGCGCAGACACGCTACCGTACGGCGCGATAATAATCCAAGCCCTGCTCAATCACATAGGCGCGCGCGGCTTCTACGTATCCGATTCCGACAACCTCGACGCCGCGCTTAACATGAAATAACACCGAACAGCGAACCCGCTCTCGATCGAGAGCGGTTTTAATTTGGATTATAATTTTCCACGGTTATACGAAAGAGAATTAAAAACAGAATTTTCTTTTGTGTAACGATCCTCGATTCGCACTATTTTTTCGGCGTCGTTATATTCTCGTTTTGCAAATTCGTTGCCGCATCCCGCCAAACCTATTGTGACGCACATAATCAGGCAGATCGTAAAATCGTAAAAACTTTTTTCATCTGAACTATTCTCCGTTAAATGTATGATCGCAAATACGCCGTAAAAAAGCAAGGGCGATAAAGCGTACTTTCCGTAGGGAATATAAAAAGCGAAGGATTTTTAAATTCTTCGCTTTTTATAATTGATGATAAATTGTAATTTATTTGTTGCTATCGATATGTGGCTCATCGAATAATATTTTCAAATCAACGTCTCGGCAATCATATCCGACAATTTTCAATCGGTTTAATCCATTCGTTAAAGAAACGGTTTTTGTCGCTTTTTGTTCATTGGGATCGTTTTGCGAACATTCAAGTAAAACGGTTATATTATTATCGGCATCGATATAAACAACTTTTGCATTACCTCTTGAAATCTTCAAATCGATTTGTATTTCCGAATCTGCATTTCCTTCGAGAATTTTCTTCCATAAGGTTTGCCGTCCGTCGAATTTTGAAACCGTAAGAGAATATCCGCCGTCTATGGAATTAAAAACAGAATTTTCTTTTGTGTAACGATCCTCGATTCGCACTATTTTTTCGGCGTCGTTATATTCTCGTTTTGCAAATTCGTTGCCGCATCCCGCCAAACCTATTGTGACGCACATAATCAGGCAGATCGTAAAAATCGTAAAAACTTTTTTCATCTGAACTATCCTCCGTTAAATGTATGATCGCAAATACGCCGTAAAAAAGCAAGGGCGATAAAGTATTGCTCCTTGCTTTTCGTCACTGCGATATACGCCGTAAGCCGCGCTTTTCCGAAGTTAAGTTATTGTATTTTTGCTCCGCAGCTTGTACAGAACGCCGAATCGGGGTCGTTCTTTGTGCCGCAATTCGGACAGAACACCGTGGGCCGAGCCGCTTTGGGTTCGCCGGCTACTACGGGCATAGGTGCGCCGCAGCCGATGCAGAACGCCGCGTCGGCGTCGTTTTGAGCGCCGCACTTGGCGCATTTTTTGCCGCCCGCCGCGGAGTCGCTTTTAGGGGCTTGCTCGGCGTCGGGCACAAGCTCGCGGTAGAATTCCGCATATGCCATGAGACGGTAAGGCGTGATCCAATAATACAGTATTCCGAAAGTAAACAGCGCGAGTATATCCCAACCGATAAAGCTGAAGTCCAAGCAGAACAATCTCCACTTATTCCCTTTCATTATCTCCATCGAACGCTTACGCGCGTCGTTGGCTTCCATTTTCGGATTGTCGCACATAACGAAATACGTCATGGCATACGAATACTGTTTGATTATGCCCGGGATAAAGAAAAGCAACGACCACAAAAACGTGAACAACGAAATGAGCACGTACGCCAAAACCGAACCGCCGAAGTTCGTTTTGAACGTATCGAACAGGCTGTCTATCTTTTCGGTTTTGCCGCGGTGGATATTGAGCGTCATTTGCGACATCGCCAGCTGCATAGGACCGCCGACGATGAACAAGCCAATGCCCATGAGCGAGCTTGCCAGTCCTTCGAGCGCCGATTTCACAAACGTCGCAAGAGCCATCGTGCCCCATTGTCCGCTCATTTTGTTCCAAGCGGCGCGTCTGAATTCACTTGATACCATGTAAAACTCCGTAAAATTATTATATGCGTTAAACGCACGGACATTCGACCCGAATATGCGATTCAAAGGCACAAAATGGGTTGAACACTTGTATATATTCTATTATATTACACACAATTTGTCAATAGCATACGCATTAAAATTTCATTAAAGTTGTTTGCCCGTTAACCAAAACGTATAGTTATCCGCGCGTGTCAGACCGAGTTTTTCCTGCAAGGCGAGCGACGGCGCGTTATCCGCATACACGTCGCATATCGGGATCCTGCCGAAAGTCATGATATACCCTATCAAAAATTTTTGCAGTTCCTCGCCTATCCCGCGCCGCCGAAACTCGGAACGCACTTCGAGCATGCCCATGTTCCCGTCGCGATGTCTGCCGATAAAGCCCGCGAGATTGCCGTCGACGAGCGCGCCGAACACGCCTTTATCGCGCATCAAAGCCGCGGTCTCGTCCGCGCCGTATCCGCCCGATTTGTTACGGTACGCGCGTGCGACTTCGCCCGCGAGCGTCGGCGCAAGCCGGCGAATATCCAAACCGCGAAGCGTCGGCGGCATAGGCTCGAAATACGCGAACGTTACGCACGGTTCGTCGCCGAAATCGAACGGCATATTCATGACGCACACGTCGCGATTCAGCAAGCCGAGCGATTCGGCGCATGCGTAAAAATCGACGGCGCATGCAAACGCGCATTTGCAGTTCCCTTGCGGCATGCGCGCGACCGCGCCGCGAGCGTCGTTGAAAATAAGCTCCGCGCCCTCGAAACGCACGACGTCATCTATCGCCGCGGCGACTACTCTGTTTTTCGGATCTTCTGTAAACTTCATATTCTTATTATACGGCAAAGCGCGCGCATAGTCAAGACTATTGACAAACGCGCGCAATCGGTTTATAATTTAACCTATAACGCACAAAGCGAGGGTATATAATGAAAGTATTGTTATTCAACGGAAGTCCGAGGGCGAACGGCTGCACGTTCACCGCATTGTCCGTGATCGCGCGCGAACTCGAATCGGCGGGTATCGAGACCGAAATCATCCAAACGGGCAATAAGCCCGTTCGCGACTGTATCGGTTGCGGCGGGTGCGTCGGCAAAGGCAAGTGCGTATTTTCCGACGACGGCGTGAACGAGTGGACGGAAAAAGCCCGCGCAGCCGACGGGTTTGTTTTCGGCACGCCCGTTTACTATGCGCACCCGACGGGGCGCATACTGTCGCTCATGGACAGAATGTTCTATTCGGCAAACGATGCGTTTGCGCACAAGCTCGGCGCGGTCATAGCCTCGGCGCGGCGCGCCGGCACTACCGCGTCGCTCGACGCGATTTCAAAGCACCTTTCCATCTGTCAAATGCCGATAGTTACTTCCACGTATTGGAACATGGTGCACGGCAGCACGCCCGAGCAAACGCTCGAAGACAAGGAAGGCGTAAACACAATGAAAAATCTCGCGCGGAATATGGCTTGGTTGCTCAAGTGCATCGACGCGGGCAAAGCCGCCGGCGTTACCGCGCCCGAAAACGATCGTTCGATACGAACGAACTTTATAAGATAACTTCGAGCGGAGATCATGACGGAAAAAGAAAAAATGCTCGCAGGGCGGCTTTACGATCCGAGCGCACCGGAGCTTTCAAAACGGCGCGAAACTGCGCACGCGCTGTGCTTAAAGTACAACTCGACTGCCGAAACCGACAGCTCGCGCGCCGAAATACTGCGCGAACTGCTGCCGCATCTCGGCAAACGCGGATACATACAAGGTCCTGCGTATTTCGATTACGGCGAGAACTTCGTAACGGGCGAGAATTTCTACGCCAACTTTAATTTCACCGCGCTCGACTGCGCCGAGATCAAAATAGGCGACAACGTGTTTTTCGGTCCGAACTGCTCTGTCGTAACGCCCGTGCATCCGCTCGACCCGAACGAACGCAGAATCAGGTTCAAGCCCGACGGCACGCCGTACGATCTCGAATACGCCAAACCGATAACCATCGGTGACGATTGCTGGATCGCGACCGGCGTTACTATAATCGGCGGCGTTACGATAGGCAGCGGCTGCGTCATCGGCGCAGGCTCGGTCATTACGCGCGATATACCCGCCTACTCCCTCGCCGCAGGCAACCCGTGCAGAGTGATCAAGAAAATTCGGAATTAAGAATTTAGAATTAAGAATTTTTCGGTTTAATTTCGTTACGGTTCTTTATTAGGTAAGCGTTAGTAATAGCGCTTACTCTTTTTTATAATGTTGAGATTCTTCACTTCGCGCTAAGCGCTCGTTCATAATGACAAAAGATATAAGCAATTGTTATGTATATTCTTTTGTCATTCCGAGCGAAGCGCAGCACATTTTCTGCGTGCCGAAGAATCTCAACATTTTTATTATACTTTACCCGACACGGAAATGCTCGCCGCGTTTAATTATTGCAATAGTATTTTATAATTTTCTTTCTTACCGAAGAATTCCCATTCTCTTCAGAGAACGGGAATTCTTCAGTGTCGCAACCAAGCGGAACGGTATTATTTTTTATATTCTTTACTTAATTTATACCATATTGGGATAAAATGATTATACCATAGTGGTATAATAATATCAAGTAAAAATATTGTTATGCGACTGAAAGAATTAAGAAAACAAAAAAATATTACACAAATCAAGCTCGCTATGGACTTAAACTTAAGTCAAAACAGTATAAGCAGATATGAGTTAGGCGAACGCGAAGCCGGCTATGCGACGTTAATTGCATTTGCCGATTATTTTAATGTGTCGATAGACTATCTTTTGGAACGAACAAACAATCCCAAACTAAACAAATAAATTTATCTTTTTTTGCCATCCCGAATCTAATGACCTCTCCCGAGCGCGCATTGCGCGCCCACCCTCTCCAAAGGAGAGGGCTTTTTTAAGGTTGAGATTTTATCGACGTATTCAAGCGTTACTTGCACTACTCGTTTATTCCGCACAAGCTACTTCTTTCTTTTTTTGTCATTCTGAAGCACAGCCGAAGAATCTCAACCCTAATGCGGCAACAGCCGCTATCTGCGTCTACATTAAAAAACGCGACGGGCATGAAAGCGACCGCCGCGTTTAATTATACGCAATTAAATTCTCGTAGCCAAGTACACAAGCAATCGGCTCACATCAAGTCGTTTATAGCCGTAGAGACCGCGATCGCGCCGTCGGCGGCGGCGGTGGTGAGCTGTCGCACGGATTTTTGCCGACAGTCGCCCGCGGCGTACACGCCTTTTACATCGGTGCGACAACACCCGTCCGTCAATATGTAGCCGTCGCCGTCAAGCTCCACGCCGAACGCGCCGTTATCGGGCGTTTGCCCTATCGCGACGAACAGCCCGTCTACTTCTATCTCGCGCGTCTTGCCGTTTTCGTCTATGACTATCTTTTCAAGCTCGTCCGAACCGACGAGTTTTTTCACGGTCGCGTTCGTTACGAACCTTATCGTGTTTAATCCCGCGCATTTTTCGACGGTGGATTTTTCGGCTCTAAACGTATCGCGGCGGTGAATTACGTACACGAGCCGCGCGATACCCGCAAGATACGACGCCGCGGAAAATGCGGCGTTGCCGCCGCCCACGACCGCGACGGTTTTACCCTCGAAAAACGCGCCGTCGCACAGCGCGCAGTAGCTAACGCCGTTTCCGAGCAATTCCTCCTCGCCGTCCGCGCCGAGTTTTTTATGCTCGCAGCCCGCCGCAACGATAACGGCGCGCGCGGAGTAATTTCCCTCGTCGGTGGTCACGCGCACAGCGTCGCCGTCGCGTGCGACGGAAATCACCGTTTCGCACTTAAAGCTCGCACCGAGCGCTTCGGCTTGGTCGAACAGATCGGACGCAAACTGCGCGCCGGAGATAGAGCGTATTCCGGGGTAGTTTTCAACGGTCGGCGCATCCACTATCTGACCGCCGAACGCCTCGCGCTCTATCACGAGCGTTTTTTTATTTGCCCTGCAAGCGTAAACGGCAGCGCTTAAGCCTGCCGTTCCGCCGCCGATTATTATAAAATCAAGCATTGTTTCCATCCAAATATTTCTTGATAGCCGCGATACCCGCGTACTTCTCGTAATCGCCGCCGCCCTCTATAACGAGCGTAGGCGCTTGCTTTACTCCGAACTTTTTGGCGCTGTCGGGATCCGCTACCGCATTGACAACGTGCACGTCAAGCCCCGCTTCCTCGAGCATAGGGATCGCCACTTTGCAATTGGGGCACGTGGGCGTGGTGAACAGCGAATACTTCTTTTCGCCCGTTACGTGCGATACCGTGTTGCACGAACAACCGTGGTCGAAATCGACGATGCCGATCTCGCGCGTCGGGTGCGGCACGGTGTACTTTTTGGTGTTGTACGTCTGTCTGTCCTTAAACTCCTGCGCCTTGCCGTCGTTCCAATTCTGCACGGGACGGTAGTAGCCGGTTATACGGCTGTTGACTTCTGTTTTTCTGCCGCACTTGGGGCACTCGTACACCTCGCCGGCGATATAGCCGTGGTCGCGGCATACCGAGTACGTGGGCGAAAGCGTGAAGTACGGGAGCTTGTAATTTTCCGCGACGGTACGAACAAGCTTTGCCGCAGCCTTCCAATTGGGCAGTTTCTCGCCGAGGAAGGTGTGGAAAACCGTGCCCGAGGTGTAAAGCGTTTGCAGCTCGTCCTGAATGTCGAGCGCACTGAACACGTCCTCGGTATATCCGACGGGAAGGTGCGAGCTGTTGGTATAGTACGGAGTGCCGTTCTCGTTGGCTGTGATGATGTCGGGATAACGCTCTTTGTCGTGCTTTGCGAGTCTGTAAGTGGTGGACTCGGCGGGCGTCGCCTCGAGGTTGTAAAGATCGCCGTACTGTTCTTGATAGATAACGAGCCGCTCGCGCATATGATTGAGCACGTTCTGTGCGAACGTCTGCGCTTTTTTATCGGTGAGGTTGGCTCTCAGCCACTTGGCGTTAAGCCCCGCCTCGTTCATGCCTACAAGCCCTATCGTGGAGAAATGATTGTCGAACGTGCCGAGATAACGCTTGGTATAAGGATACAACCCCTCGTTCATGAGCCGCGTGATTATGTCGCGCTTGATCTTGAGCGAACGCGCGGATACGTCCATGAGCTTGTCGAGACGAGCGTAGAAATCCGCCTCGTCCTCGGCAAGATACGCAAGGCGCGGCATATTGAGCGTGACGACGCCAACCGAACCCGTGCTCTCGCCGCTGCCGAAAAATCCGCCCGACTTTTTGCGAAGCTCGCGCAAGTCGAGACGCAGTCTGCAGCACATACTGCGAACGTCCGACGGCTCCATGTCCGAATTGATATAGTTGCTGAAGTACGGAGTGCCGTATTTGGCAGCCATTTCAAACAACAGCTTATTGTTCTCGGTCTCCGACCAATCGAAATCGCGCGTAATGGAATATGTGGGTATCGGGTATTGGAAACCTCTGCCGTTGGCGTCGCCCTCGATCATTATCTCGATAAACGCCTTGTTGACCATATCCATTTCTTTCTTGCAGTCTTTGTACTTGAACGACTGCGGCTTGCCGCCGATTATCGCGGGCTGCTCGGCAAGATCGGGCGGACAAGTCCAATCGAGCGTGATGTTGCTGAACGGCGCTTGCGTGCCCCAGCGCGACGGCGTGTTTACGCCGTAAATGAACGACTCGATGCACTTTTTGACCTCGCCATATGAAAGGTTGTCCTTTTTTACGAACGGCGCGAGATAGGTATCGAACGAGGAGAACGCCTGCGCGCCCGCCCATTCGTTTTGCATGATGCCCAAAAAATTGACCATTTGGTTGCAAAGCGTCGCCAAATGGCTCGCGGGCGAGCTGCTTATCTTGCCGGGTATGCCGCCTAAGCCCTCTTGAATGAGCTGACGGAGCGACCAGCCCGCGCAGTATCCGGTGAGCATGGAAAGATCGTGTATGTGTATGTCCGCATTGCGGTGCGCCTGCGCAATCTCGTCGTCGTATATCTCGCTCAACCAATAATTGGCGGTTATTGCGCCGGAGTTGGAAAGAATAAGTCCGCCGACCGAATACGTGACGGTCGAATTCTCCTTGACGCGCCAATCGGAAGCTTTTACGTAACTGTCTACAAGCTCCTTGTAGTCGAGTATGGTCGACTTCATATTGCGTATCTTTTCGCGCTGTTTGCGGTAAAGTATGTACGACTTGGCTATGTCGTCATAACCCGCTTGAATGAGAACGCGTTCCACGCTGTCCTGAATGTCCTCGACCGCTACAAGCCCGTTTTTCACCTTGCCCGAAAAATCGGCTGTAACGCGCAACGATATAAGATCGATAATATCGTCGGTGTACTGCTTGCTCTGCGCGTCGAACGCCTTTTTGATCGCGCTGCCGATTTTGGACAAGTCAAACGACGTCGTTTTGCCGTCCCTTTTGATTACTTTATACATAAAAACCTCCGTGACCGACGCCGACCCGACAAACGCCGCAGTCGTAATCGGCAAGTTCTCACATTATAGCACGCATATATAGCGCTGTCAAGCCTTTTAACACAATATATTGTGGTAAATTCAAAAAAATTACCACAATATACGCAACATATAGAATAATAATTATGATAAAATCCGACAAAAGTCAAGACTTTTATATAGACTGCCGTCTAAAACGTCGGTTTTTTTATAAACGACCGTCTTTGACTTTTGTGTCGAATTATACCACACCGATTGGTGTAAACCGCCTATTTTACAATAAACGGAGTAAACTGTTCAAATAAGGATAAACTATCGGAGACACAAAAAATGTACATAAAAAAATTCGGCGCAAATCTCAAAGAATTGATCGGTGCAAACACTATCACATCGATTGCTAAAAAGATAGGCATACCGCCGCAAACGTTGAGCAGATATTTATCGGGTCATTGCGAAATCGGCTTAGAAAACCTATGCAAAATCGCCGATTACTTCAACGAGGATCTCGATATAATTGTCGGCAGACGCGAATATTGAAAATTTTACGAATATTACCCTATTTTAAGTTGCAAGATATTTATAAAAATGTTATACTTACTTCATAAAAGATGTAAAATTTACAAAAATATGAACTTGGGGTTATAATATGATAATACAGCGCAACTTATATTTAGAAAAACTGATTGTGCGTATGCATAACGGAATGATCAAAGTCGTAACGGGTATTCGCCGTTGCGGTAAATCTTATTTGCTGTTTAAGTTGTTCTACGATTATTTAATTGAAACGGGCATCAACGAAGACCATATAATCAAGTTGGCTTTAGATGACAGATCAAATCGTAAATTTCGTGATCCCGATGTGCTTTATACTTATGTAAAAAACCGTATACGAGACAAAGAGCGATATTATGTCATTTTAGACGAGGTTCAAAACGTGTTAGATTTTGAAGACGTTTTGAACGGGTTTTTGCATATCGAAAACGTCGACGTATATGTTTCCGGAAGCAACGCGAAATTTTTATCGAAAGACGTTATTACCGAATTCCGCGGAAGGGGTGACGAAATTAGGGTATATCCCCTTTCGTTTTCCGAATTCATGTCCGTTTTCAACGGTGACAAATACGACGGCATGCAAAATTATATGCTTTACGGCGGTATGCCACAATTATCTAATTTTACTGCCGACGAACAAAAATCAACTTATTTGATCAATCTTTTTACCGAAACATATATCAAAGATATTATACAACGCAATAATTTCCGGAACGAGGATACAATTGAGGAACTATTAAACATTCTGTCTTCGTCGACAGGATCTCTTTCATCGATAAACAAACTTTCAAACACTTTCAAAAGCGTAAAAAACATCAACGTCGCACCTCAAACTATTAAAGCATATATTGAAGCATTCCGCGATTCGTTTTTAATCGATAAAGCGTTCCGCTATGATATTAAAGGCAAAAAATATATCAACGCTACGAACAAATATTATTTTACCGATGTCGGACTTCGCAACGCACGGCTCGATTTCAGACAATTCGAACCTACGCACATTATGGAAAACATTATTTATAACGAGCTTAAAATTCGAGGATTCAATGTGGACATAGGGGTCGTAGAGGATAACAGAAAGCAACTCGAAGTAGACTTCATTGCAAATCTCGGAAATAAAAGGTATTATATACAATCGGCATACAGATTACCGGACGCCGAAAAAATTCAAACAGAGCAGCGACCTCTAATGAAGATAAACGACGGATATCGTAAAATCGTCGTTACGGGCGAAAAAATACCTACAGTAACCGATGAGCACGGAATAGTAACTATGAATATTTACGAGTTCTTACTTAATCAAAATAGCTTAAATTTGTAAAAACTATATATCGCTTATTTCGACAGTCACGGGTTTTCCCGATATCGGCAGGATGCGGACGGTCCAACCGTCTGGGACTTTTACGTCATGCGGCGGTTTATCGAAAAATGCGAGCGCCGAAGGTCCTGCGCCCGATATACACACCGACAGCGCGCCCGAGCGCATGAACGCCGATCTGACTTCGTCGTAGCCTTTTATAAGCGGAGCGCGGTACGGCTCGTGCAATTTATCGCCTATCGCGCGCAACGCGTCGGTATTGCGCGTGGCAAATGCGCCGAACGCGAGCACGGCGCGAGACAGCGAATACACGCAGTCGGCGCGAGAATAAGTATCGGGCAGCGCCGCGCGGGCTTTTTGAGTTTCGAGCGGGAAATCGGGCGTGGCGAGCGCGCAATATATGCCGCTCGGTTCGCAGCGCACGTACTCCACTCCGCCGCCTTCGGTCATGACGCCCGCGGTAGCGCCGCCGAGCAGCGCGGGCAGAACGTTGTCGGGATGCCCGTCGAGCCGCGCGCATATTTCGAGCATGCGCCGTTGCGAGAGAATATTTCCGCACAGCGCGTTTGCGGCGACCGCTCCGCCCACTATACACGCCGCGCTGCTGCCCAGCCCGCTCGCCTGCGGAATATCGCTGTGCGAGCTTATCGCCACGTTTCTATCCGGACAACCGGCGAGAGTGAAAACCGCGTTCATTGCCTTATATATAAGGTTGGTCTTGTCTCGCGGCGCGGGAACGTTGCTTTTAAGCGAAAATCCGTCGCTCTCCGCCGCCGTTATCGTATGATACAGTTCGTACGCCAACCCCAAGCAGTCGAACCCGCCGCCGAGATTCGCGCTCGTCGCGCTTACTTTTACGGTTACTTTTTTCATGATCTCCTTACGTTACGGGATCCCGTCCCGATACCGAGCCGTCGCGAGCTATTCGTAATCGGCTACCTGCTGCAAGTGGAACGACAGCGTTTCGCCGCTTTGCAGCGAGCAAACGGGGATGCCGTGCCGCACGAGCGCCGCGCCCGAAAACGTTTTGCCCAGCTCTCGCACATGATAAAGATTGTGCGCGTCCGCGCCGACAAACTCCATAGTTCCGCCGGCGCCGTTATTCCAGAACACCGCATACGCTTTGGACTTATCCTTGGACACGCACACGGCATAACCCGCGCCGCGATAAAAATCCCCGTCGTTGACGAGCCGCGCGTCATCCTGATAACTGAACACCTGAGCGCGCACCGCACGGCGCAAAGGCTCGGACAGCGCAACGGGATCGAACGAATAGCCCAACCCGAACAGCGACGCCGTATCGAACGCGGCTTTCGGTCTCGCCGTTTTTTCCACCTTGCACGCAAGCGCGCACGGCGGGAAGTACACCGAATATTTGATCAGCTCGGGCATTGAACAATACACTGACGACGCGTATGCGAGCGCGCCCGCATCGCCGCAAGCGCCTTCTATAACGAGGTCGGGCATAGCTTCGTTGAGCTTTGCGAAAAACGCGTACTGCCCGAGCAAATACTCGTATAGCTTTACGCCGCCCAATGCGGGGAGTTCTTTAGGCATCGCCGCAAACGAGCACTCGAACTCGCCGAAAAGCCCCGTAAAATACCCCGTAATAAAATTGCGCGCGGCGGTCTCGCCGAAGTTGAAATATTTATTGCCGTTATCGTCTGTCTTGACGATCTCGACGTCGCCGAGAATATCGAACATCGCATGCGTACCCATTCGTATATCGGCGTCGAGCCTAAGCCCTAACCCGATCCCCGCCGCCTTGCACGCCTCGGATAACGCCTTAAGTTCCGCGCTGTTCGCGTTCGTCACGAACGTGTCCGTGCCGAGTTCCGCCGCGGCTGCGACCGTTGCGTCAATGTCCGCGACCTCGTCCGCGTATTCTACGGCAAGCGCGCGCCGCCTGTTCTTTACGGTGCGTTCGCGCAATATATCGTGGAACACGCGCGAAACCCCGTCCGTGCCCGCTTCCGAGTATACGGCGAGGATTTCGGGCGAGCGCAGCGTCATGCCCGACCCGAGCTTGTACGCGCCGCCGAGATCTAACCCGACGTAAACGTGCGTATCGCCCGCGGACTGCGCAACGTCGAAAACACATTCGCCGCCGTACATCGCGCAAAATCCGTAAGCCGCGCCGCGCCGTTCTCCGACTACCCCGCCTATACCGCATTCCGTGAGTTTTTCAAGCCCTGCGGGAAGCGCGAATTGCTGCCCTATTCCCTTGAGCTTTATGGGCTTTGTCCCGTTGTTTATTATCTCCGTCCTGCGCGCTACGCCGCCGCGCGAATACGGAGTGTAATACAGTATTTGCTCAACGTTCTTTTCGGCGTCGGCAAAAGTGAGTTTGAGCGTTTTATCGCCGCCGAGCACAGGCATATCGCAGGACGGCTTTTGCACGATCTCCGCACCGACGAACTTGAAATCAAGCCCGTCCGATTCGTATATCTCGGCGCTGCCTATGCGATCGGAGTCGTCGGACAGCGCGCATAAAAGCGCGAACATGTCGTCTTCAGGCTCGACGCGCGCGCCGAAACACGCGCTCCGCACTCCGTCCCCGTCGCGAACAAGTACGAGACAGCCCTCACCGAAAGTCATGTAAAATTTGTTTTCGTCGATTTTGATCATAGCTATACGCCCCCGTGTTATCCGAAGATTTTGGCGGTCGCCGACAAAAACGCTTTCGTGGGCAACACACGTTGTAAAAAGTACAAAAATTTATATTTTCCGCCTATTATATAGAGCGGCTTGCGACAGCTTTGCGCGCACTTGAAAATCTTTTTCGCCGCAACGTGAAGTTCCATGCGCTTATTCTCACGCGAATCTATCTTTTGCGCGCAACGTTTCGGGCTGTTGCCGTAGCGTGCGCCGCCGTCCGCTATCTTGACGCGGTTGGCGGTAAATCCCGTTTTTATATCCCCTGGGCAAACGGCGCTTACGCGTATGCCGTGGGTTTTAAGTTCCATGTGCATACCGTATGCGATCATGTTTACTGCCGCCTTGCTCGCGCAGTACGCCGCGCGGTACGGCAACGCAAAAAGCGCGCACGCCGATGAAACAAACACGACGCGGCCGCCATTTGTCATATATTTAAGCGCGGCTTGAACGGTAGTGACCGCGCCCGTAAAGTTAAGATCGATCTGTTTTTTGAGTTCTTCGGTAGGTAACAGCTCGGTCGCGCCCGAAAGTCCGCCGCCCGCATTGGCGATAACGGTATCGATATGTCCGTACCGCGCGCCGATCCCGTCGATAACGCGCTTTACCGCATCGGCGTCGGTCACGTCGAGCGAAATATCCGGCGCGGTTGCCGAACGCGCAAGCCCTATCACGGTATCGCCGCGCTCGCGGTACAGCCGTGCAAGCTCTTTGCCTATCCCGCTCGTACAGCCCGTTATTACGATCAGCTTTGCCGGCATTACTTACCGCTCGCCGCTATCAGGCGGTTGAGTGCGGACAAAAATTCCGGCTCGGTCTTGTACCCTTCGGCGATCAACGCTTCGTTGTAAAGCACGGTGACAGTATCGGCGAATCTCGATTCGTCTGCGGTCTCGAGTCCCGATATTACCGGATGCGTCGGGTTGACTTGAAGTATGCGTTCCGCCTTGACGCCGCCGCCCATGGCGTCCATCAATCGCTCCATTTCGAGCGAAACTTCGCCCTTTGCCGCAAGGCATACGGGATACGACTTGAGCTTGTCCGTAGCTCGAACTATCGCCTTGCCGCCGAGCTGTTTTTCCATGCGCTCGAGTACTGCCTTTTGTACTTCTGTCGTTTCAGCCGATTTATCGTCCGCCGCGCTCGCTATGTTCTCGAACTTGTGTCCGTCGTAACTTTCGAGCATGCGCGCCACGAATTCGTCGACGGGATCGACAAAGTACAAAACGTCCTTGCCGCGCTCACGCGCGCCCTCGAGCTGCGGGAGCATGCCTATCTTGTCGGCGGTCTCGCCGCAAGCATACAGCACAGGCTCTTCCTTATCGAGCTTTTCGGCGTACTCCTTGAACGTGACGAGCTTCTTTTGCGCATCCGAATAATACATGAGCAAGTCTTTGAGCTTGTCCTTATTCGCGCCGAAATTTTCATACGCGCCGAACTTGATCGCCTTTGCGAACGCGCCGAAAATCTTATCGTATTTTTCGCGGTCCGATTTTTGCAGTTTTTCAAGCTCCGCCAAAAGTTTCTTTTCAAGCCCCGCCGCAATGGTGCGCAGCCGTCTGTCGTGCTGCAACGTTTCGCGCGAAATATTGAGAGCGAGATCGGGCGTATCCACAACGCCGCGCACGAACCCGAGATACTCGGGTACAAGCTCCGCGCACTTGTCCATGATCAGCACGCCGTTGCAATACAGCGACAGTCCGCGCTTGTAATCCTTGGTGTAATAATCGTACGACGGTTCCTGCGGCACGAACAGTATAGCGGTATAATCGACCGCGCCCTCCACGCGCGTAGATACTGTAAAGAGCGGCGCGCGATAGTCGTGATACGTCTGCATATAGAACTTGTCAAGCTCGTCCTCGCCAAGCTCCGATTTGAGTTTTTTCCAAACGGGCGTCATCGAGTTGAGCGTTTTCGTCTCGTACGTCGTGTTGCCGCCCTCGGTCTTGGGCATCTCGGTCTTTACGGGATAGCGTATATAATCCGAATACTTTTTGACGAGCGCGCTCAGCGTGTGCGGCTCGAGATATTGCGAATAATCCTCGTCGCCGTCATCCTTGAGATACAGCTTAACCGAAGTTCCCGCCTCGGCGCGTTCTGCGCCAGAGATTTCAAAACCGCTCTCGCCGTCCGAACTCCACATAAACGCCTTGTCCGCGCCCGCTTTACGGCTTATGACCTCGACGCGGCGCGCCACCATGAACGACGCGTAGAACCCGACGCCGAACTGCCCTATAAGCTCCTCGTCCGACTTGCCTCCATCTTCTCCGCGCGCTTTCTTAAACGCTTCGGTGCCGCTTGCCGCAATAACGCCGAGATTATCCTCGAGTTCTTTATCCGTCATGCCCACGCCGTTATCGATCACGGTAAGCGTGCGCGCGGCTTTGTCGGCTTTAAGCTCTATACAAAAATCCGCGTCGAGACTGCTGTCGGTAAGCGACATAAACTTGCGCTTATCTATTGCGTCGGACGCGTTTGAGATCAGCTCGCGCAGAAATATCTCGCGGTTGGTATAAATGGAATTGACCACAAGGTCGAGTAACTTTTTGGATTCCGCTTTGAATTTTTTCATTGTAACCTCTTTGTACTATAAATATTAGCCTTAATATGATAAGCAACGTGCGCTACGAGAGCAATAAGCCGAGTTGACGGCGCAGTCGCGTCGCAGACGGGCAACAGTCGGCGAGCACGACGAAATACTTTTACTTCTCTCAATAAGCGTCGAGCGCTGCAACGCGCTCGGATTGCGCAGACGATTTCGAGCGAGAAAAGGCGCAGAGCCAATGTCGTAGCAGCGCTACGTCGAGGCGCTGCAACGCATTCGCAGCCGAAATCGGCAGCAAGGCGTGCGCACGAGCGACGCGAGACGCTTATCTCGAAAATCCGTTGCCCATCACTTCGCTCGTATTCGTTATATACGCGAACGTATCGGGATAATGCGAAAGTATCCTGTTGAAGTCGGCGAGCTGGCTTTTGCGGATTATACACACGAGCATGAACTTATCGTCGTGACTGTACATGCCTTTAACAGGCACGCACGTAACGCCTCTGCCGAGTCTTTCTATGATGTCGCGCGAAAGTCCCTCGGGATCGCGCGTGACGATCTCGAACTTGATCGCCGACTTAAAGCCGGTGGAAATAACGTCGCACACCATGGAACTGCAAAACATCTGCAAGAGCGAGAGCAGTACGGGCGTAAACAACGCCATGCCTTCCGTGCCGTATGTATCCTTATATACGAACATGGACACTAACACGACCACTGCGTCTATCGCGTAAATAAACCACGACACGTTGGTTGCGGCGAACTTTTTCTGAATGAACATCGCGCCTATATCCGAGCCGCCCGAAGACCCGCCTATCTTGAACATGATGGCGAGCGCAACGCCGCCGAGCACGCCCGCGGCGAGCGCGGCAAGCATCGGGTTTCCCGTGTACGCAAACTTTTTCATCGGATCGCGCAAAAGCGCCATCGCTGCCGACGATACGGCTATGGCTATGGCGGATTTAACGGCGAAACTCTTATTCAAAAATATAAACGACAATATCAAAAGCGGCACGTTTACCAAGAGTATCGTCCAACCGGAACTGAACCCCGTGGCAAACTCTATCATGTTGCCTATACCCGTAGCCCCGCCCGACGCGAAGTTGTTCGGGATTATGAACATATTGACGCTTACTACGCGCAGCGCAGAAAATATCAATATGCCCATAGGCACGACAAAAAAGTTGAAAAACTTTTTGTTCTTGAAAATCGACTGCTTTCTTTGCGTAACGTGATAATCGGGAGTTTTCCTTTCCGAAATAGCCGTCGTTTCCTTGGCTGTGTCTCGGCTCGCCGCCGCCTCGTCGGGCAGAGCGGTATTCGACGCATTGGCGCAGTCGGTTTCGGGCGCGCCGTCGTTTGCCGTATCCGCGCCGTCGGGAGATTCGGGCGGCGGGTCTTGCTCGTTTTGCGTAAGGTTTTCGGACATATATGCACCTGATATGTAATTTAGTCGACAGAACCACCCTCGATCGACGGCGGTTCTAATGTAATTCTACCACATTGCGATAGCAAAATCAACAGAAAACGGCAAAATTTTATACGTCTTTTTCAAGCTCGGGCGCGCACGCGAGATTGACGGCAAAACAATCTACGCAATTGTCGTCAAACGCGCGTCCGTCCGCACCCGTGATCGCAACGGTAGTCATGCCCGCCGCTTTCGCAGCGCGCAACGCCGCCGCCACGTCGTCGAACACGATACAATCGCCCGCGTTCTCGTCCGCGCGCAACGCCGCATACGCGTACATTTGCGGCGAGGACTTGTTCATTCCCGCCTCGTCCGCGGTTATTATTCCGTCGAAGAACCCGAATATCCCGTTGTTTTTCAAACACGGCACGGCGAGCGTTCTATCGAGACTCGTCACTGCGAATATGCATATGCCGCGCGCCGCGCAGTCGCGCAGATACTCCGCAGAACCTTCGAGAAGCGGCACCGTTTCCGAATACGCGCGGATAGCCATTGCCGTCCATTCCGCGGCGAGCGTCTCGGGCTGCTCGTTCAACTTGAAATACTCCACCGAAAACCGCGCCGTTTCGAGATTGCCGAGCGCGGCTATAGCCTTGCGGTACTCGTCGCTCGGCGCAAGCCCGCGCTTTTTCAAGTAGTCTACGTCTATCCGTTCCCAAACGCTTATACTGTCGAACAGCGTGCCGTCGAGATCGAAAATAGCCGCGCGCACTCCGCGCATCACATTGTTTTTCTTATCGTATACGATCATTATTCGCCTTATTTATCGTCGCCGCGCTTGTCCGATCCGCTCTTTTCGCCGCGCAGTTCGTTTATTGCCGCAAGCCCCGCAGTCATGCCGTCGCACACGGCTTTAGCCACCTGCTTAACTCCCGACGTGCAATCGCCCGCGGCAAACAGCCCGCTAACGTTGGTCTTGCCCCCGTCCGTCTTTATGCTCCCGTCGCCGAGCGTTAAAATCCCCATGCTTTTTGCGAGCGCGGTCGCACCCGCAACGCCTACCGCCACGAACAAGCCGTCAAGCTCCACGCATTTCCCGTCCGACAGCGCTACCCCGACGAGCTTTTCCCCGTCGCGTTTTACGCCCGTTATCTTTTGCGTATAGGTTTCCGCCGCCTCGAACGACGGCGTTTCGCCGTCGGTAAACAACGCGACGGACGAAGCTACAGCGGCGAGCGTTTCGTATTCGTGCCGAGCGTACGCGCCCGCGCCTATCACGCCCACGCGCTTTTTGCGGTAAAAGAACGCGTCGCACACGGCGCAATAGCTGATTCCCGCGCCGTCGTCGATCGCCTTCGGCCGTGCGCGCGACGCGCCCGTCGCCACTATGAGTTTCTTCCCGTAAAGCTCGCCCGCCGTGCTCGAAACGGTAAAACCGTCGTCCGCGGATACGAACGTGACCTGCCCGTCAAGAATTTCCGCGCCTGCCGCACGCGCCTGATCAAGCCCTGCGGCAAACAACGCCGCGCCCGTCGCGCCGCCCGTGCCGTAATAGTTATCAATACGCTCGGCTTTGAGCAAAGCGGATGCGCCGCCGTCGATAACGCACACCGAAAATCCGCTGCGCGCACAGTACAGCGCCGCAGACGCCCCCGCAGGTCCGCCGCCTATAACAATGACATCGTAATTTTTCATGCACATATTGTAACACATAGCCGCGTTTACCGCAAGCGATTGCTCTTGACTTATTTATTTTATTGTGATATAATAGTGATATTCAAATAACCTCAAGAAAAAACGGAAAAATGGAATTTGAAAATCTCGATATAGATAAGATAATGCGCGAGCTGTCGGACGACGACAAACTCAGACTGTTATCCGGCGAAGGCGCATGGCACACGTACGGCGCGGGCGAACTGCCGCGAGTGCGCATGGCGGACGGACCGTGCGGCGTAAGGCTGTCGAGCGGGATAAGCACGGCGGCAGTGCCCGCCACGTGTTTCCCTTCTCCGGCGATGCTCGCAAACAGCTGGGATACCGCGCTTTTATACGATGTGGGCGCGGCAATAGGCCGCGAAGCTACGGCGCTCGGCGTGAATCTTTTGCTCGCGCCCGCGCTTAACGTCAAACGCAATCCGCTCGGCGGGCGCAACTTCGAGTATTACTCGGAAGACCCGTATCTTTCCGGCGTACTCGGCAAGGCGTTCGTATCGGGAGTGCAGTCCACCGGCGTAGGAGCGTGCATCAAGCATCTTGCGGCAAACAACTGCGAAACGCGCCGCATGTATTCCGATTCCGTGATCGACGAGCGCGCTTTGCGCGAACTGTATTTAAGACCGTTCGAGATCGCTCTCGAAGCCGAGCCGGCGGCGGTCATGACCGCATATAACAAACTCAACGGCGAATACTGTTCGCAAAACGCGCATCTCATAAAAGAAATTTTACGCGACGAGCTTGGCTACCGCGGCGTCGCCGTTTCCGATTGGGGCGGCGTTCACGATCGCGTCGCCGCGCTTAAAGCGGGACTCGATCTCGAAATGCCCGACTCGCTCGGTCGGTCTTTTTCCGCGCTCAAAACCGCGCTCGAGCGCGGCGAGCTGGATATGGCGACCGTAGACAGGAGTGTGCGCCGCATACTTGCGCTTACCGACGATGTTTATCTCGAACCGTGCGGCGAACTCGATTCGGACGAACACGACAAGCTCAGCTACAACGCGGCTGCCGACAGCATAGTCTTGCTCAAAAACGCCGAATCGCTCCTGCCGCTCACAAAAGACATGAAAGTAGCGGTCGTCGGCGCATACGCCGAGTGCGCGCCCGTTTGCGGCGAAGGCAGTTCGCACGTAACGCCGATACATTCGCATTCGTTCCTCGACGCGTTCAAACATCGCGCCGTTAAAATAGATTACTATGCGGGGTATGACGCGGACGATCCCGACAAGGACGCGGAGCTTTTCGATCAAGCCCTGCGCGGCGCTAAGTCCGCCGACGCGGTCATATTCTTTGCGGGCTTGCCCGCGCCGAGCGAGGGCGCGGACAGACGCTCTATGGCGTTGCCGCGCAATCAAAACCGACTTATATCCGCGCTTGCAAAAATCAAAAAAACCGTCGTCGTGCTGTGCGTACCGGGAGCTGTTGAAATGCCTTGGGTGCGGGAAGTCCACTCTATAATCTATTCGGGGCTGAACGGACAGTCGGGCGCGCTCGCCGCCGTCGACGCGCTCTACGGCAGGATCAACCCGCGCGGCAGGCTTGCCGAGACGTTCCCCGTCGGCACGGCGGAACTTGGCAACGATTTCGGCGGCGATACCGTTTTATACCGCGAAAGCTTGTTCGTCGGTTATAAATATTTCGACGCGATAAAGCGTTCGGTACTTTTCCCGTTCGGGCACGGACTGTCGTATTCCGATATAGTCTACGACGGAATAAAAATGCAGCGCACCGCTACCGACGATTTCATAGTGTCTGTCACGCTGACGAACCGATCGATGCGCGACGGGTACGAAACGGTGCAGATTTACGTTGCGGACGCTACGGGCAAAGTGCTTTCGCCCGTCAAACAGCTCGCCGCATTCCGCAAGGTTTTCGTTGAGGGCGATACTACCGCAACTGCGGTGCTCGATCTCAAAAAATCGGCGTTCTCGTTCTATTCCGCAAAACGCGGCGGCTGGTTCACCGCAAGCGGCACGCACAAGATAATAGTCGCGGCGTCGGCGGGCGACGTTAAAGGCGAAGTCACAGTCGAACTCGACGGCAATTTTGCCGACGCCGAACACACGCCCGACGCATACGCAATGCCCGTGCGCGAACGCATATCGGACGCGGACTTTGCCGCGCTGTACGGCAAAGCGCTGCCCGCGCCCGAGCCGCGCCCGCAAAAAGGCGAATACACGCTCGACTGCTGTCTTTGGGATATGCGCGATCGGTTTGCGGCAAAGCTCGCCATACGCGCGGCGAAAAAGCGCGCGGCGGAGCTTTTCGGCGGAGAAAAATCGGGCATGCCCGCATACGATGCGTTTATGTCGTCGGTCATGCACACACCGCTTTACGCCGTCGCCGCGATGTCGGACGGCGCGATGTCGCTCGACGCCGCGCAAGGCATAGTCGATATGTGCAACGGCAAATTTTTCTCGGGGCTTAAGCTGATAATAAAAGGTCGGACGGACAAATAGCAGACGTCAGCCCGCTCGACGTAAATAAAACAACACGCCGCTCGTTCGGCACAAGGTGAATAATGGAAAAAATCGACGTATTCGGATACATAGAACGCGCGGGCAATGTGCTCGACGAAAATCGCGGCGGATTCATGCGCGCTGCGGAAAAGCTCTCCGAGTATTTGCAAAATACGTTCGGCGAGATCGACGCAACGATCGGCGTCACGTACAGAGTAAAGACGAGCGACAGTCTCAAAGAAAAGATCATACGCAATTCGCTGTACAAAAACCATTCCGCGGAAGAGATAGTTTTCGAGGTGCACGACATAATCGGCGTGCGGATCGAGTGCAGATTTTTCAAGGACGAGCACGAACTGTACAGCCGCATACGCGAAACGTTTTGCGTGGACTTGGGCGACGGTTATTTTTCGCCCGTCGGCAAAAAAACGATTCGGCTCAAGCTCGACACGCCGCAGCCCGAAAAACAGCGCAACGGCTTCGATATTTACCGCATAGACGGCGACGTGGCGTATGCGGGCGAAACGTACAAGTTCGAGTTGCAGATAAAATCGCTCGTCAACAGCTTTTGGTCGGAGATAGAACATAAGCTGATATACAAGAACGTCACGTTCAACCAGACCGACAACCTCATGAAAGATATGCTCAACTCGATACACGAGAGTTTGACGGGCGTCGATCATCAACTGAATCTTATTTTCGACCGCGTGGCGGGCAACACCATAGATGGGCAGTTCGCCCAGCTCGAAAAACTGCTGTCGCTCGGTATCAACGAGATATATACCGCTATAGTGAAATCCAAGATCGGCATTCCCGTGTCGATAACCGAATACTCCGACGCGATAGTAAAGTATCTGTTCACAGGCTCGTCTTACCGCAGTGCAAAGACCGATGTAGTTCCGCTCGAATGCGTTATACGCGCCGCCGTCAAAGGCGGCGCCGCGCCCGAGCCGGACGACGAAGAAAGCAAATACAGCGGAATATTTATCAATCTCATGGAATGGCTGCGGCACGTCGATTATGCTTCCATCGCCATAGGCGAAAAACACGCGCTCGCCGAGTACAGGTCCACCGCTATCGAAAACGCGGTTGCGGACGTGTTCTTGAAAAACATGAACGACGATTTCTATCTCAACACATTCTTTCATATCTTTTTTTCGCTCGAACGCGGAAACGACGACGAGGACTTTGCCGATTACATACACTACTACACCGAACGCATAATGTCGGGCAAAACGCAAGAGCGCATGTACCGCACCCTCGCCGCGCTCGTGGACACCCCCGCCCACAAACTCCCGCTCGAAAAGACTATAGAACGTCTCGCATCCATAAACGATTGATATTTCTTAAACGTTCGCGCAGTATTTGCGCGATCGATGACGGAGCAAATTCCATTCACTCCCTAATATAAAACACCGACCGTGCGGTCGGTGTTTTATATTTCCGTATCATCTGTCAGTTTCGCTTAAAAGCTATTCGTCCCAAGCGGTCCTGAGCCGAGGATACTCTCCGTCCGCTATTACCCAGACGTCGGTATTCCAGCCGTCGTATGTCGCAGCCGTTTTAAGTTCCTCGTCGGTCTTGAACGCTTCGGCATATTTTTCGCCAGACGCACCGTCCCCCGGGGCGGCGAACATTTTTCCTCCGCTTATGTCGTACGAAACGCAATTTTTGACATTGCCCATTATCCAACGTCCGATCATAGTGCGGGGATTTGCGTTTTTATTATCCGAAGGCGTTCTGTCGCCCATTCCCACATTAAACACGCAATTTTCGACAGTAGCATTCCATTGCACACCTATTGCGCCGAAATACGCCTCGTTACCGTTACCTTTAGCGCTTATAATGCCTTCAAAATAGCAGTTTCTCAACGTAGAACCGCCGTTCATATTATAAATCAGACCGCCGTACATTATATTGTCTTCCGCACCGAGATCGAAATTCACGAAATTTATATTTTCTATGACTGACGCCCCGTCGAGCATTTGGATAAATCCCTGTTCGGCTTTGTCAAATCTCGTCGTTACGTTTTTAACGGCATATCCTCTGCCGTCAAGCTTAGACGCTATCATGAGCTTGCTGACATAGCTCGACGTTATGGTAATTCCGGCAAAATCTATATCATTTGCAAGATACCAACTCGTATTGGTAACGCTTGTAAAGTTTTGAAATTCTTCCGGCGTTACAATAGGTCTTGCGCCCGTTTTGTTATCGAAAACTTCTATCTCGCAAGTAACCGTATAGTCTACGCCTTCTATAGTGCGGGTCGCCGTGATCGTGGCTTTGCCTATTTTTTTGGCGGTAAGCTTGCCGGTATACACGCCGTCGCCCAATCCGCCGACAACGGAGACCACGCTTTCGTCGGAAGACGTCCAAACGATATCGTCCGCCGCGGGATCGCTCGGCATCGGGTCGAGCGTAACATTGAGCAGCGTAGCCGCGCCCGTCACGCCGACATGGATCGAACGCCGCGATACGTCTATCGCAAGATCGGCTTGCGGCACTACTACGCTGATAGTAATATCCGCAGTTACCGCTTCAACGTCGTCGTACGAAACGGAAGACGTAAATCTGACGGTTGCGGTACCCGCGCCCACGGCTTTGATCTTACCGTCGGCAACGGCGACTACGTCCTCGCCTTCAACTATCGTGACTTCGACTTCGCCCTTGCTTACCGATACTACTTCCGCTACGACAAGCGCCGTTTCGGAGAACATATCGTAGCTCGATTTATCGTCGGTCAGAGTCATTACCACCGGTACGTACTCTACCGTGACTTCGCACTGCGCAGTACTGTAATTGCCGTTCCCGTCGTCGTCTACGGACGTAGCCGTTATCGTAGCGACGCCGTCTTTACCGTGAGTGGTGACAACGCCGTTTTCGTCTACGGTCGCAACCGTCTCGTCCGAACTCGACCATGTAACGCCCGCAGACGAATTGCTTACCGTAACGGTAAGAGCCGCCGTAGCGTCGCGATCGAGTTCGAGCGTCGTTTCGGACAGCGTAACGGTTATTTCTACGGTTTCTTTTACCTCTATCTCTATCGAATCGGACACGGTCGGATCGAGCTTGGACGTCACGGTTATCGTGACAGTGCCGTTGCTCACCGCCGTAACGAGTCCCTCGCCGTCCACGGTAGCTATGTTCTCGTCCGAACTCGACCACGTTACCTCGCCGCGATTGACGATCTCATGCAATTGCGTCGTCGCACCGGGTTTAAGCTGCGATACCGCATCGTCGGCATTTATCTCGAGCGTTATGGCGTTGACCGTAACGGCGATCGTCGCGGACTTGGTATCGTCTTCTACGGACGTGACGGTTATCGTCGCTTCGCCCTCTTTGATCGCGGTGATCGTTCCGTTCTCGTCGACGGTAACTACGGTCTCGTCCGAACTCGACCATGTAACGCTCTCATCGCTTGCGTTGCTGACAGTTACGGTGAACGTTGCGCTCTCGCCAACGTATATCTCGGCGGAAGTTCTGTCGACTTTCACCTTGACAGGCTCTACTACGAGCGCGCCTTTGAGCAACGGCATTTGTCCGTCGACAATGACCCAGCCGTTTTCCCAGCTTTCGTCGAACGTTGCCGCGGTCTTAAGCTGCGCTTCGGTCTTTTCGGTCGCGCCTCTCACCGCAGAATACGAACCGCCCGTCTTCAACAGGAACACGTTTTCCACTTTACCGTTGCCGGGCTGCTCGAACCATGCGGGGAACTTCTCGCCGCTTGCGCCCGCCTCGCGCGAAACCTTGAGCAATACGTTGTTGACTTTACCGTTGTTGTTGTGATGAGCAAACGCGCACTGATTGGCAGAGCCGGACATCGTAATATCGAATATGCAGTTTTCTATAGTGCCGTCCGCGCCGCCTATCCACGTGCCGAATATACCGTCGAAGTTGCCCGTGCCGTTAAAGATACATTGCAACTCGATATTTCTCATATAGCCTTGGAACTGACTGCACAGTTTCGGCGTTGCGAAGTTACTCACCTTATAGCCCAAACCGTCGATTTTCGCCCACTCGTTCAAAGTCACATTCGTCGCGCCGCCCATATCGATGTCGTTTACAATATAATACGTACCGCCCGCTATGGTTTTGAACTGTTCGGCGGTGGAAATCTCCACGCCGCCCGCGGCTTTCTCGTACACGGCTATGACCATGCTGTCGGAAATGTCGCCTATAGTAGCGGTGATCGTGGTCTTGCCGACCGCGACGCCCGTTACCGTACCGTCTTCCGAAACGGTCGCAACGCTCTCGTTGCTGCTCGTCCAAACCGCATCGCCGCCTTGGATCTTGCTCGCTATCTCATACGTGCCGCCCTTTGCTACCGAGCGCGCCGCGAGCAGCATTTCCACTTTCGCGCCCGCATAAACTTCAATTTCCACCGTGTCGGTCGCGCTCGCGCCGTGCGCGGTAAACGTTACGGTAACGGTGGCTTTGCCTGCGGCGATGAGCGTGAGCTTGCCGTTGTTATCGATCGTGAGAACTGCCTCGTCGCTGCTCGACCATTCGTATTCGCCGTCCTGATTGCCGAGCGCCTCGAGCGTTATATCCGCATCGACCGGTATCGCTTCGGCGACCGCGTTTTTATTGGTTATTTCGACCGCGGGATCGGCAAACGCCTTTACTGTGACAATGCACGACGCGGACTTCGTATCGTCCTTATCGCTCGTTGCGGTAATAGTGACCGTGCCCGCCTTGATCGGCGTTACAACGCCGTTGCGATCGACTGTCGCAACGCTTTCGTCGCTGCTCGACCACGTGACGGTCTTATCCTCGTCGGGAAGCTTCGAGGGTTTGACGGTAGCGGTGAGCGCGAGCGTATCGCTCATTATTACTTCCGCTGTCGTCATGTCGAGCTTGACTTGAACTTGACCTATATTGCCGCCGTTTGCAAGCGTGGGGATCTCGCCGTCGGAGATCGACCATGCGTCGGCGTCCCAGCCGTCGAACGTTGCGGCGGTTTTGAGCTGCTCGTCGGTCTTGAGCGTCGCGCCGCCGGGCATGACCGTGCCGCCGTATACCGCATAATACACGTTGGTCATTTTTCCGCTGCCCGCCGACGTGCCCGCGAACACTGCGGGAACGTTGTTCTCGTTGCGCGCGAGAATTATCGTGTTTTCTATAGTAGCGGTATTGCTTGCATCATGATTAGCGAGAACCGCGCGCGCACCCGCGCCGTTTTCTATAAATGTAACGTCGAAACGGCAATTCTCTATTCTTGCGTTGCCGATAAAGTGGTGGCAGACCACCGCGACGCTATTCTGCGTTATATTGGACGTGTCGGTCTTGAGCGCGAGGTTTTTGATCGTGCCTTGCAATCCGTCCTTAAACAGTATGCCGCTGTAGTTGGATATTTCATAGCCGTTGCCGTTGAACGTGCCGCTGTAAACGCTGATACCGCTTTCGAGCTTAAACCCGTCGAGATCGACGTCGCACGTGAGATACATATCCTTAGCGGAATTTTCGGCTTTGAACGCAGCGATAAACGAAGCTTTATCCGAAATACGTATCGCGTCCGCGAGCGGATCGGGAACGGTAACGGTGAGATCGGCAAACGCATCCGCGTCCTTATTGCTCGTTACGCGCACAGTCGCTTCGCCGTATGCAGCGCCCGTAGGCGTAACTACGCCTTCCGCCGATACGGTTATAATATCGCTGCCGGACGTGACTGCGTACGCGAATCCCGCGTCGTCGCCCGTCTGCTCGGGCGTTACCGTCGCCTGTATCGCATACGATTCGCCCACTTTGATTTCTTTTGCCGTCTCCGCGAGCGTGACCGTGATTATTTCGCTTTTTACCTTAACGACGCACGTAGCCGCCGCGGTGAGATAGCTCGCCGTTATTTCGGTCTCGCCCTCGGCTATTGCCGTAACGAGTCCCGTATCGTCTACCGTGGCGATACTCTCGTCGGACGAACGCCATGAAACCTCGCCTTCCGGCTCTGTCACGGCGGTGAGCAGAACAGTATTGCTGCCCTCTTCGAGCGTGAGCAAAGCCAACGTCTTATCGAGCGTAACGGTGTATGCAGTTACGTTTACCGTGCACTTCGCCGTTTTGTTTCCGCCCGATACGGTTATTATCGCCGTGCCGCCGCCTATCGCCGAAACCGTGCCGTTTTGATCGACGGTGGCGACGCTCTCGTCGGACGAGGTATACTTAAGCCCCGTCGTTACGTTGGTGTCCACCACTATATGATCGGTCCTGCCCGACATGAGATTTATCGTCGGGTTTTCTATGGTTATGTACGCGCCCGCCTTTACGGTGACCGCGCAAACGCGCGTGTGCGCGCCCGCCGTAACCGTTATGACCGCAACGCCTTCCTTAACGCCTTTGATCGTTGCGCGGTTTGCCGCGTTGCCGACCGTGACCGTCGCTATCGACTCGTCCGACGTTTTCCATTGCGGCACGTCGTCTATGCCGGCAATATTGAGGTTCAGCACCTCCACGTTGCCGCCTACCGTTAGCTCGACCGATGTTTTGTCGAGCAAGAACGCCGTGGTCGGCTGCAGCGCAGTCTCGTCGCATGCCGCCATAAACGACACGACGAACAATACCGCCGCGATCGCGGCGAGCAGTCCTGTCATCCTTTTCCTATTCGTTTTGTGTTTCATCTTCTCCCTCCTCGGAAAAAACCCTTTATAACCTCGGCGCGCCGACTTCGAGACGCTGCCGTCAAGTCCGTTATTTTGCCTCGTTCTTCTTTTGCCGTTTCTCTTTTATGATTTCGATAAGTCTGTCGAGCTTAAACTTTCGCACGACTATATCCGCCAGAAACAGCACTACGGTTATGATCAAAAAAGTCAGGCGCGGATCGAACGAGCCGCTCTCCACCTCGTTCTTTTTGCCGAACATGTTTTCGGTGGAAAACAGCACTTGACCGCCGCCGTTTTCGCTGAGCGATTCCATAAACGTAAAGCTCTGCGTATCGTCGCCGAACGCGCGGTACTCCTCGGAATACGACACCGCCGTATGCGCAGTGAGCGAACCGCTGCCGTCGGTCTTTTCTATATTCACGGTGTAAACGCCGCTCGTTTTGGTATCGAACCTGCCCGCATACATCTCGTCGGAAACTTTGGTAAGCGGTATATCGGCTCTTTGTCCGCCGAACGTGACAGCAGCAGTGACCGCGCTGTCCGCATGTATGCGTATCTCTGTCGTATAGTTATCGCGCACGAACTCGGCGCGGATGTCCGCATATTCGTCGGTGCGCACGATCGGGAACAGCGAACTTACCGAATTGAGCACGAACCGCACGCCCACGGGATCGGACAGAAACCCTTCCGACCAATTGCCTATGAGATCGGACATAAAACTTCCGACCTTGCCTTCGCCGCGTTTCCATTCGGCGTATATGGGATTGCCGTTGTGCCCGAGCACCATGGTCGCATCGTCTTTTATACGCGTGCCGTAAAATCCGCCGAGCATCGGTATCTCGTCGTCGGCTATGCCCGCAACCGCCGCGGTGTGGCTGTTTACCGTCGGTTTGAATTCCTCGGCGTTTTCGTACTTGCCCGCCGCTACGGTCGTTTCCTCTACCATTATCTTAGACAGCTCGCGCTCGCGCTTAACGTCGTAAAACCTGCCGTTGCCGCGCTCAGCCATTTCCTTAGCCGTATCGACAGGCACGGACGCGCCCAGCGCAATAGTCGACACCGTGATCTTACTGCTCGCCATGCGATCCACTTCGTTCATGATGATAGACATATTGCTGTTGGGATATTCGGGGCGTCCGTCGACAGGCTCGCCGTCGGTGAGGAATATCACGTGCTTAAGCTCTGTATGCGAAAACGAGGTTAGCATAGTGCGCGCGCGGTTGAGCGCGTAAGAATACACCGTGCCCGTATCGGTCTGTATGCGTTTGATCTTATTGATTATAGTCGTTTTGTTGGTTATCTGCGTCATATCGACTTCGACGGTCGCTTTTGCATTGAACGAAATAACGCCCATATAGTCGTCGGGCGCAAGCGCGTTTACGCTCGCTATCGCCGCGTCGATTGCAAGTTCCATACGCGTGGAGCTTGTGCCTTCCGCAGTTTCGCGCATACTGCCCGAGCTGTCTATCACGAGCAACAGCCCGAGCGATTTGGCGTCGGTATTCGCCTCGACGGGCAGCAGTTCCTGCAACTGCGAGTCCGCCATGTCCGCTTCCTTATACGCGCGGTCGCCGCCTGCGGTGTAAAGTCCGCCGCCGTAAATTTCCACGTACTCGGTGAGCGCGGCGGTAAACTCGGCGGGCAAGTCGGAGTTTGCAACGTTGGAAAGAATAACCTCGTCGTACGCCGTAAGTTCGGCAACGCCCATAGGCAGTTGAGCCGTGGTGGTCGCCGTCACGTCGTAATTCTCGTCGAGTATCTCCTTGAGTTTTGCGGAATCGCCGTCCTTCGCGGAAATTATCAACACGCGTTTCGACGAGTCTATCGACACGTACGAATAATACACGTTGTTTTGCGTAACCGTATCGTTTTCGGTGATTATCTCCACCTTGAACTCGTGTAGCTTGGGCGAAAGCAACGAATAATCGAACACGAACGACGTTTCGCCGCCGCCGAGCGAAACCTCGCGCTCGGCGTATTTTTCGCCGTTATCGTATAGATAAAGCGTGGCGTTGCAAACGGACGCGCTCTGTACAGTCACGGTAACGGGCACGGTCTCGCCCACCGCTACCGCGCTCGGCACTTCGACAGAATTTATCTGAACTTCCGCACTTGCGGTATCTTGCGAAAAATACACGCTGTCCACGCGCGTTCCGCCGTCGGCTACGGCTTTGACCGCGGCGAGCGCGTTACCGTCCGTCTGTCTGCCGTCCGAAAGAACAATGATCCGCCCCGACTTAGGGCTTTTGAGCATTTCTCGCGCGAAGTACAAAGCCGACGCTATATCGGTGGAGCTGCCGTCCGATACGTTATCCGCTTTGATATATTTATCGTATACTTTATCGGCGTTGCCGTCGAGTTCGGAAACGTAAAGCTGTCCGCCCGCAAACTTGATCACGCCCAATCTGTAGCCGTCCTCTAAGTTGTCCGCGACCGAGCGTATAAACTCGTCCATGCGCGCTTTGCTCGGTTTTGCGCTGTCCGATGCGTCCACGAGGATTATAACGTCGCTCTTTACCGCCGCGTGCGAATAATCGAAAGTTAGTCCGCTCACCATAAACCCGCACAGCAGGATTATGACCGAGTGCAATACGAGCGAGGTTATGCGGCTTGCCGTGCGGCGATGCTGTTTTTTTAGTCTGAAATACGGAAAAAGCATGACGAACGCGGCGGGTATAATGAGCAGCAACAACCACGGCTGCTCGAATTTTGCGGAGATCGCATTCATAAAACTAATACTGTTCACGATATTGCAACCCCCATTCCAAACTTACCAACACGAACAGCGCAATCGCTATCCACATGAATATATCGCGCGTGTCGTTTTGCACATTCGTATCCGTGCCGATGCCCGTCATCACGACGGGATTGACAAGGTTCGTACCGTTCCTGCCGAACACGCTTTCTCGCGCGGGTATGCGCACGAAAAACTCGTCGGTCACCGATCTGCCGTTTTCGAGCGTTTGGGTCACGGTGTACGTGCCCGATACGTCCGCATTTATAGTGACGGGGAACTTGTCGTAGGTCGTTTCGCCCGCCGATGTCTTTACCGTCATTGCCGTTGCGCCCGCACGCGCGTTGAGCCGCACCTCGTCGCCCGCGCCGAACAGCGTTTTCGACACGGTGCGCGCCATCGCAAACTCGCAAATATTATTGACGAGCAGCGGAAAGTCTACAAGCTCCACGGGCAGCGACGTCATATGTATATCGAGCGCAAGAACCGCAATGCGCGCAGAGCCTTCGCTCTTTGCGAGAAGCACGGGTTCGTTATTGCACGACATCACGTTCTCGAAACCCGCGTGCGTCAAAACCTTGGTATACTGCGTCGCGGTGAACTTGGACGGCGAAATCCCGTTCATAATTGTTTTGAACGTTTCGCTCGAGCCGGACGCGGAAAAAAAGAACTTGCCGCGCGCCGTGCCGTTGAGCGTTATGCCCGTGAGCGATTTTATTCGATCGGGCGGATCGACGAACCATACCGCGCCGTCAGTGGGGAGAGCCGACGGACAAACGCCGTCGTAAACGTACAAGTCGTAGCCGCTCGTCTTTGCTGGCGACGTTTCACTCACGAGATCCACTTTGCACTTGCCCGTCGCGTGCAACGCACTGAACAAAAATCCGGGGTTCTCGCTTTCGAGCTGGACCTTGTAAGACTGAACGCTTTGCTTATATATATCGAAAGTATTGTCGTACGCGAAACTGTCGTCGATTTCGAGAGTGACGCTCGCACTCGAATACTCGGATATGCCGAGACTGTTCCAAACGACCTTTGCACTGCCGTTCTCGTCGCACACCGCAATGCCTGGCAAACGCTCTTTGCCGTCGACAGTAAGTTTTACGGGGATCTCCGCCGCCGCGCCGTAGCTCGCCACTTCCGCGGTAAACACCGTTTCGCCCTTTACGCGCTTTGCCGAAAAATCGAGCACTGCGGCGTTCCATTCGCCGCTTGCCACGTTGACAACGCGGACTTTCCCCGGTTTATCGTAATCGCAATCGGTATAAAGATACACCTCGGCATTGGGATTTTCGGTGAGCACGCCCTCGGCAAGCTCCATTGCGTCCGTGAGATTTTCGCCCGCGTAACCGCATTGAGTTTCGGACAGTTTTTGCTTGATATAGCTCGCCGAATCGGATCTGCGAACTACAAAGTCCGCCTCCTCGCCCGCGATTATTACGCTCACTTTGTCACCGTCCGCCGCAGTGCGGTCGGTGAGTTTGTATATTTCGGATTTGGCTCTGTCGAACCGAGTTTTGCCGTCGCGTTCCGCCATCATCGACGCCGATGCGGACAGTACTATTATCTTTTCGCCCGTTTTTGACGCGAGCACAACGTACGGCTGCGACATCATAAACGAGATCAATATGATGATCAATATCTGCACTATCAAAAGCAGCGAACTCTTAAGCCACGAAATAGGCACCTTGCGCTTTTGATAACGAAGGCTCAATTTCCAAACGTACGTGCCGGAAACCTTTTTATCCTGATACTTGGGTTTTAGGATATATATGAGCAACAGCGCGATAAGCGCGATCAAACCCAATAATCCCAAAGGCAACGCTAATTTCATCGTATCATACCTGTTTTGAGCATGCGCTCGAACAACAATTTTTCCACGGGTTCGTCGCAGGTGACGGAGATAAAATCCACCTCGCGCGACGAGCAAAAATGCTTGATGTCGTCTATAAAGTCACGCAGCGCCTCCTTGTACGCTTGTATGTGACTTTTGGTTATCTTCATTTTTAAGTGCCGCTCGTCGTTGGGATCGTCCGCCTCGACGTCCACGAGCCGTATTCTGCCGTTGTACGTGGGATCGACTTCTTCGGGCGACAGCACTTGTATCAGCATGACTTGACGCTTATGGAACAACAGATAATCCACCGCTTTTTTCCAATTGCTTTCCGTCATGAAATCGGAGATTATAACGGTCAAGCCGTTATCCGAACCGGGGCTGGGACAATCTATTATAGCGCGCTCGAGATCGGCTTCGCCCTTAAACTGCAGGCTGTCGAGCTTGCCTATACCGCGAAAGAACGAGTTTTTGCCCGTTATCGTGCCGCATAGATCCTCGGCTTTATTGCCTTTTATCAAGCGTATGGACGTTCTGTCCATATGACGTACCGATAAAAATCCGATAGCCGCCGCGACGCGCATTGCGTACAGCGCTTTTTCGTTGTCCGTTTTCTGCATGGATGCCGAACAATCCAAAAACGTCTGTATATGCATTTGGCGTTCGTCGACAAACAGTTTTATAAAGTGTTTTTCAAACCGACTGTATAAATTCCAATCGATGCGGCGAATATCGTCGCCGAGCACGTACTCGCGGTAATCGGCAAATTCCACGGTAGAACCGTGGTAGTGCGTTTGATGATTGCCGCCGAAATAACCTTGCATGTTGTTGCGCACGTACAGATCGGCGGTTTCCAATCTATTCAAAAATTTATCGTCGATTACTTTTGCCATAAATAAGTTAAAAATTCATTCGCAGCCGCATCGAGTGCGACGTCGCGCACCCGATGCGCCCGTAATTACGTTCGCCTTACGGCGCGCGCCGCGATAACGCGTACGGTCTTTGCTTTTACGATACTTGCATATTACGTCGCACAAAGCTTTCGCTCCGAACGGCATATGCGCGACCGTCTGTCAGTCTTCCGATTTCTTTTTGCCGAATAAGCCTTTCTTGGGCTTTTTTTCCTTGCCCGTCTCGGGTTCGGTCGACGCTTTGGACGTTTTCGGCTGATCTGCTCCGACGTCGCCGCGTCCAAGCTCTTTGATTATTTCTTTGATTATGTCGTCCGCGGACACGTTGTCGGTGACCGCCTCGAACGTGAGCTTGATCCTGTGCCGCAATACGGGCAGAGCCAACGAATTGAGATCGTTATACGACACGTTGTACCTGCCGTTCATGAGCGCGCGCACCTTTGCCGCGGAAATAAGCGCTTGCGCGGCACGAGGCGACGCACCGCAGCGTATGTATTTTTTGGATATATTCGCGGCGCACTCGCTGTCCGGCTGAGTGGCGAGAGTGAGCTGCATGGCGTGCGTCATCACCTCTTTCGCCACGGGTATTTCCTTGGCTGTCTTGCGCATGGCGAGCAATTGCTCGGCGTTGCAAGCGGCGTCCGCAACCTCGTCCATAGTTACCTGCGTCATGCCGACTATCTGCGCAAGCTCTTCCATATTCGGGTAAGTAACGAGCAGTTTGAACATGAAACGGTCCATCTGCGCTTCGGGCAACGGGTATGTGCCGTCTTGCTCTATCGGGTTTTGCGTAGCCAAAACGAAGAACGGCTCGTCGAGTTTGCGCGAAACGCCCATAACGGTTACTTTATGCTCTTGCATAGCTTCGAGCAGCGCGGACTGCGTTTTGGGCGTTGCGCGGTTTATCTCGTCGGCGAGCACTATGCTGCTGAATATAGGTCCTTTTTGGAACTCGAACTTGGAGTTGCCTTTGCCGTCCTTGACTATTATATTTGTGCCCGTAACGTCGGCGGGCATGAGGTCGGGCGTGAACTGTATGCGCGAAAACGGCAGATCGAAAACTCTGCCGAGCGTGCGCACGAGACGCGTTTTACCCACTCCCGGCACGCCCTCGAGCAATACGTTGCCGCCCGCTATCATTGCGATGACGGTATATTCGACGACTTCTTTTTGTCCTATGACGTCTCTGCCGATCTGCGTGTAGATGTTTCTGCACTGCTCGGCAAACTGTTCCAAATCCTTTTCTTCCATATAGGGTCTCCTTGTCGTGATGTTGCGCCTTATCGTCAGCTCAACAGATCGAGATAGTTTTCTATGATTTCGCGCTGCTCGTCGGTGAGATCCCCGCTCGTGAGCAGCTCCATCGCTTTTTTGTAAAACTCTTCGTACACTTCGTTATACGGAGTTTTTCCGTCGATGACCGAATCGTATATGATATCGCCGCCCTCGGACGGATGCGACGGGGCGGAGCTTTCGCCCTCGTCCTCTTTGTCACCTTCGTTATCGTCTTTGTCTTCCTCTTCTTCCGACGGATCTTTAGGGTCTAACTGATCCATCGCGTCTTGAAAAATATCGCCGAGATTGTTATCCGTATCTTGCAAATCGTCTTTATTGGGCATGTCGGGCAAAACGCCTTGTATGGCGTCCATCGCGTCCTGAATGGCGTCCTGAACGGCTTGATCGAGTTCGTCGCCGCTCGTCTCCTCGTCGCCTTCGCCCTCGGGCGGCGGCGGGAACTGCTTTATCGCGTCCAAAAACGCTTGCGCGAGTTTTTCCAGCGGGTCGATCAGTTCTTCGTCCTTATCGGTCGCATCCTCGATCGAATCCAAAATGTCATATGCCGTTTGCTGAAGTTCGAGCCATTTCTCCGCGCCGACGAGCACGTGTATGGAATCGTACATATTCTTAAACGCGGTTTCGACGATTTTGATGTCGCCCGATTCGAGAGCTTTGCCGAGTTCCTTTGTGGTATCGTGCTTTTGCAATTCCTCGGGTATAGTCGTTTCCGCCATGGCGTCTTGCAGCAGTTTGTGTATCTTTTGCGACGTATCGGATATTTTGGCGATCTTTACTTGAAGACTGTCCGTCGGCTTGAGACTGTTTTCGAGATCGTCTATCATGCCGTTAAGTTTATCGCGCAGATCCTCTTTTATTTTCGCCTCCGCCACTACGCGGCGAAGATCGTCTATCATTTCCTGAATTATTCTGTCCTCTTCCGAAATCTGTTCGATCCCGTCCACGGGCGGATTCTCTGCGGCTTGAACGGCTTTAACGGTCGAAAAGGACATCATGAGCACAGCCGTGACTGCGAGCGCGCCGAGTATGGACGCGAATATCACAAACAGTTTTAGCCCGCCGAACTTCATTTTTTTCGGCGTCACGTTTTGCAGTACGCCTTGCGTGTCCTGACGCTGTTTTTGCGCGATCACGCTGTCCGTGCCCGCAAGCTCGAGCATCGTTATCACGCGCTCGTCGAGTCCCATACCGTCCATGCGCGACGCGGTTTTTTCCACCGTGGTGCGAAAAACCACGAAGTAGAACATGACAGAAAGCCCCGCCGACGCGAGCGCCCAAACCACGAGCGATATCCACAATGCGTTGTACTTCGTCGCAAACGATATTATGGAAACGAGTATGCTCAACAGAAAACCCGCTATCAGCCCGAGCACGACGGATTTAACTATCGCCTCGGCGGTGAGTTTTCTCTGATAACCCGCAAGCATTTTTTGCTCGGCGGTGAGTTCCTTTTTGACGCGTTCTTTTTTCATTGTACGCACCCTCCTTATTCCAAAGATATTTTCGCCCAAGACGGCGCAACGCCGTCGGGACGCGCGATAAACGCCATATAGCCGTGCTTGACAGCCCAATTGGCGTTGCTCGAGAATTTATAGCTGCGCAAACTCGTCAACTGCGTTTCGGCGAGCAACGAGCAATCGTTTTTTGAAAACTCTTTAAGCTGCTTGTTCTCGTCGGGATTGCCGTTGCCGGTGTCGTCGGTTTGGAACGGCAGATCCTCGCCGTTTCGCACCGCCGTTATAGACTCGGCGCGCGCCGCGCAATTCGAGCCGGATCCGAAATCGAACCCGCAGAACACGAATCCGCCCAAAATATCGAGATCCATGAAACAATCGATCACCTTGCCTTTTGCGCCGATTATTCCGCAAAGTCCGCCCGACGGAACGGAGCTTGTAAACCCGTCGGTGGAATTTATCCTGCCTTGCACGAAACAGTTTTCGATAAGCCCCGCTTCGAGCTGACCGGCTATTCCGCCCGTAAAGCCGTACCCCGTAAAGTCTACGCCGATAAGATTGAGGTTTCTCACAACGCCCGTACCTATGTACGGGAACAAGCTCACGCCGAAGTACCGACCGTTTTCGTCCTTGCAGCTCTCGGGATTTTCGATTTTGAAATTTTTGAGCGCGTAACCTCTGCCGTCGAGCGTAGCGTTGAACGCTTTGGTTTTATCGCCCCAGCCGCCGAACGGCCGTATCGTTTTTCCGCCGAAATCGATGTCGCACGCGAGACAGTAATTGTTGGACTTGGTATACGCCGTGCCCGCAATCAAGTCTTCCACGTCCTCGACGGTGCGCAAGCGCACGTACGAATCGTATTCGTCGGTGACTTCCACCTCTACGGTTGCCGAAGCCGTCGCCGACGAGACGGTTATATTCGCCACGCCGACGGCTATCGGATAAAGCATGCCCGATTTATCTACGGCAGCCACGCTCGAATAGTCGGACTTGAACGTTGCCGCGCCGCCGCCTTCTATCGTAAAAGGCAACAGCAACGGATCGTCGCTCAAGTCTATGCTTATGCGCGATACCATGTCGACCGCACCGCCGACGTCGATATTTATATCGCCTTTGCCGTCGTCGGGCGGATCGTTATTCGGTTTTCCGTCATCGCAGCCGAATAGCGGAAGAGTGCAAAGCGCCGTCGCCGCTGCGACTATAGATATGAATTTACTTAATTTATTGCTCATTTTCACCGTGAACTTTTATATATTACATCGCGCCGTACAACATTTGCGGCGGGCGGCGATAAGCCGCGCACCCCGTTCGGCTTACCACCGATACGCTTTTGCGGCGGAAAGTTTCGTTTCTCTCGACGGGATATAAGTTCCCGCATTGTCCTCTACGCTTAGCGTGAATTGGAACGAGCCGCCGCTTACTATCTTGTCGCTGTCGGCTGCCGCCGCGCTCAACGCGGCTTTTATCTTATCCGGATGTATTTCGTGCGACAGATCGGACGGCTTGAGCGCGCCGCGCGCGGCGTACTCGCCGTTTACGTACACGTTGAGCCATACGGTAACTGTGTCGTCTATCTCATAAAGCCCGTCTACCTTGAAAAAGTCCAACAGCGGATTTATGATATTGTTTTCGTTTTGCAAGACCAAGAACGGATTTTCGGTATGTCCCGAGAAAAGCAGTAACGGGTCGGAAATCGGAATTTGCTTGTACCCTTTCTTGTCGAACTCCCTTTGAGCGGCGTCCCAGCGCGCAAACGCCTCCTCCACCTCGGGCAATGCCTGCGATTCGTCGGTGAGCGCGTAATACGCCGCGCTTGCTTTATCCAAAACGTCGAACCATTTAATATTTACGTTTTCTATATCGGTGCCGACTTCGTTCGCCGCCGCTATGAATTGCTCGACGCGTATCTTTTCGGCAGCCGCGAACAGCTCGTCGTATCTCGCGCGCGCCGCGGCTATCTTTTCGAGTGCTTCGGCAACGCCTTCGCCCGCTTTCGCCTCGTCGGACATATATTCGTACTTCGACTCCGCCGTCATTATCTTGCGCTCGCTTTCGAGCGTAATTTCCTCGACGGGCACGAGCGCTTCGGCAAGCTCTATCAATTCTTCGATATCCGCCGCGTCGCGCAGCACTTTGACTTCGGCTGCCACAGCGTCGAGTTTCGCCTTTGCGGTTTCTACGCCCGCGTATTCTTTGATCTCGTCGTCGAAATCCTCGTATCGGGATTGCAGTTCGTCTACGGTGTCCTCCGCCTCGAGCGTTATTTCCTCGAGCGCCTCAAGCTCCTCTACGTCCGCTATAAACGATTCGGCGGCTTCTCTGACTTCCGCCTCGTGCGCCAAGCGTTCGAGTTCGGTCACTTCCGCATCCGCCGCGTCGAGTCTTTGATACGCATCTACCACCGCCGCGTGCGTTTTGAGTTCCTCTTTGAGCGCATAGAACAATTCCTGCGCAGCTATAATATCCGAACGATTGCGAACAGTCAGTTTTTCGGGCAGATTGTTCACGGCGGTTATGAATCGCTGTTTCGCCCGCTCGTCGCGCTCTTGCTCCGCCTTGGCGTCCGCTTCGGCTTTGAGTACGTCGTATGTAGCTTTGTATCCGTCGAGTTTCTCTTTGCATTGCGCAACTTCGGGATTCGATTTTTCCGCATCGTTAAGCACATCGTATATCAAAAGCGCAACGTTGATATTCGCGCCCGACTCGATCGCGACGGGCGTTTGTATCTTGTTCACCATACCTATAAAGGTTTGCGTATTTTGAGTTACCGTCGGGTCGTCGGGTTCTACGGGCGGTTTCGTGTCGCAGCCCGCAAAAGCGAAACAAACAATCAGCAGCAATGCCGTAAACACGGCTATGATCGGTTTTCTTCTCAACTTCATCATCTCCTATGCCGATAGGCTATCTCTTATATTATATCAAATCGGAGACCGCGTTGCAATATGTATTGGGATTTAATATATCCGCGATACTGCTTACTTTATATAAAAATACTGCTGTACCCGAGATTCTGCTTTACCTTTTATTTTTTACGTGTTATCATGTATAAGTATTAAATTACATATCAAGGAGTAATGTATGAGAAAATCAAGATACTCGGCGCTTACCGTCATATTGATTTTGTGCGCGCTGTTTTGCGTGCCGCTCGTTGCGTGCGATCCCGCGGATTCCGGAATGGCTACTATCACGTTCGACACTGGCACGGACGTTGCAGTCGCGCCGCTTACCGCGCAGGTCGACAGCCGCATTTACCCGCCCGTCGATCCCGTGCGCGACGGATATCGGTTTAACGGATGGTCGCTCGACGGCGCGCCGTTCGTATTCGACAGAATGCCGAGCAAGGACATAACGCTCAAAGCAGAATGGCTCAAGCTTTACGCTCTTTCGTTCGATACGGGCGCGGAAACGCTGTATTTTACTGCGGGCGAGCAGATAACGCTGCCCGAGGACCCGACGAAAGCGCATTTCAAGTTTGCCGGCTGGAAAAACAACGGCGCGGCGTTTACCGACACGGTAATGCCCGAGCATGACGTTTCGCTCAAAGCCGATTGGGTAGCGGCGTATACGATCACGTTTAATACGGGCGTCGGCGGCTTGACCGTTGCGCCGATAGTAGACGTGGCGGGCGCGGCGATAACCGCGCCGACGGCAAATCGCCCGGGATATTGGCTGTCCGGCTGGAAGCTCGGCAACGAGGCATTCGATTTTGCCCAAATGCCGAGCGAGGACATAACCCTTACCGCGGTATGGGTAAAGCTCACCAACTTGCCGTCCATGTTCATAAATCTCAAAGACGACAGCGGCAACAAGGTTGCGCTCTCGGACGTGGGCAGAATAGATTACGTGGACAGCACGATCTCGCTTACCAACACGAAAGACGAATACATTATAAACAACGCCGCAGCCGGTTTCCGCGGCAGAGGCAACGGGTCGTGGAACGACGTCGAAGAGCATCCGCAGTACGGAAAAAAGCGCGGCTATAAACTCAAGTTCGACAAAAAGCAATCTCTTTTCGGCGGCGAGGCGAACAAGCATTGGGTCATACTCGCTTGCACCAACTTCGACGATATGACCATGAGCCGCAACCATCTCGCCTACAATATGTCGCGCGAGCTGTTCACGGCGATCGAACACACCACGCTTGCCGAATGGGTAGATATTTACATCAACGGCGAGTATCACGGACTGTATCTGCTTTGCGAACACACGCGCGTAGGCAAAGGCAGAGTCGATATAGCTTCCGAATACTCGACCGCGCCCGAAAACAACGGATTCCTTATCGAATACGACGCATACGGCGATACCCCCAACCCCGACAAGGGCGATCCCCAATTCGTAGAAGGAATACACTATTTCAGAGTAAACGGAGTAAAATATCCGTTCTCGGTACATTCGCCCGATCCCGAGGATTACGAGGAAGAAGGCGTACTCACGAGCGATTACCGCAATCAAGTAAAATACATCAAAAACTACGTAACGGAAGTGTACACCGCAGCGCTCACAGGCAATTACGCCAAGTTCAGCGAACTCGCCGACGTGCAATCGTTCGTCGATATGTACATTTTGCACGAACTGTTCAAAAACGTGGATACGGGCTACAGCTCGTTCTATATGTACAAAAAGCCTAACGGCAAACTGTATGCCGGTCCGCCTTGGGATTTCGACGCCACCACCAACATCAACGACCGCGGCGACAGAACTCCTACAGGCATTTACGTTGCCGGCTCCATTCAAGAAGTCAATGCGGGACAATGCGCGAGCGAGCTGTACATTTCGCTTTATAAAAACGCAGACTTCAAGCGCGACATAAAAGCGCGTTGGAAAACGCTCTCGCCGCAGATAAGCGAGTTCCTCGAAGGACGCATGAACGACAGCGTATACAATGCGAACAAAGCCGCCATGGGCAAAAACTTCGCAAAATGGAAAAGCAAGTCTCAAGCCCAAGCCGAGACCGATTGGGTAAACGACATGAAAACGCTCAAAAAATGGTTCACCGATCGCATCGATTGGCTAAACGGCGAATGGGCGTAAACTCACGATAGTATAGAATCGGCAAACGCCGAATAAACGGTTCCGCATAATCGGAGCCGTTTATTATTGCACGATCGCCGAGATCGTGCGTCATGATACGGCGCGAATAAGAAAGACGGTCGAAACATATAAAACATAAAAGCAAAAATCATGCGTGTTTTGCTTTACATATACGATTATCGGATATATAATAAATTATACATTAAAGGACGCAAAATATATGAACATCGAAAAAATCAAACTCGACGCACAGTCGGGAGATCCCGTCGCTCAATGCGAACTCGGCAAGATTTTACTGCACATCGACTATGACGGCTCGGATATAGAAAAAAATCCGACCGAAGGCGTGAAGTGGCTTACAGCCGCCGCAAGCCAAGGTCATGCCGAAGCCGAATTCGATTTAGGGCTATGCAGTCTTTACGGAATAGGTTGCGCGAAAGACCTAAAAGCAGCGTTCACACACACTATCTCCGCGGCGAATAAGAATTACGCACCCGCCCAGAACAACGCGGGCAATTTTTACGAGGAAGGCGTAGGCGTGGAAAAGGACGCAAGCGCGGCGTACAAATGGTATAAAAGCGCAGCAGACCAAGGCGACTGCGAAGGCTTGCTGAATTTAGCCGAGTGCTACAAAAACGGCGTCGGCGTAAAACGCGACGCAGCCGAGGCGCTGAGGCTGACCAAGCTCGCGGCGGAGCAAGGCAGCGCCGACGCGCAGTTTGCCGTCGGGTGGTTTTACGATTATGCGTGCGGCGTAAAACGCGATATTCACGAAGCGCTCGAGTGGTACAAAAAAGCCGCGGAACAAAATCACGGCAAGGCAATGTGCTACATAGGTTATTGCTACGAGGAAGGCGACGGAGTAAAAGCGGATATCCGCGAAGCGATCAAATGGTACGAAGCGTCGATGCGTCAGAATTATTTTCAAGCTTTCGTAAACATGGGTTGTTGCTATCAGTACGGCAAAGGCGTCGCCAAAGACGTTCCGAAAGCCGTAACTCTATACTATGCCGCGGCGAAACTCGGGAGTACCGACGCGCTTTACAATCTCGGCATATGCTATACTTACGGATACGGCGTGGAGCGGAACGAACAGCAAGCCGCGCAATTTTTTCTCGCAGGCGCGGACGAAGGCAGCGATAAATGCCAATTCATGATAGGCGTTTGCTACGGCTGCGGCGACGGAGTAGAACAAAATATCGAAAAAGCGATCGAATACCTTACGCTCGCTGCGGAACAAGGCAACGACGATGCGATGTATTCGCTGGGCGAACTTTACGAAGACGGTTCGGCTGTTGAGCAAGATCTCGACGAAGCAGTCAAATTTTACAAAGCCGCCGCCGAAAACGGAAACAAAGAAGCCGTTAAAAAACTGAAAAGCAAAAAGTTCAAAAGATACGCATGATGCGAAACGCCGTCTCTGCCCGAGACGGCGTTTTAATTTATCGGCAGTTCCGCGGCATAGCACGTGCGCAGACGCGATCAGTCGTCAAACTCCATCGTTTTAACGGCGTGCTCGAAAACGGGCGCCCAAAACCATCTGTCTTTGCCGAGACAGTTCCAACTGCCTATCCCCTGCTTACCGCCCAATGAAAAGAAGAACATTGCATTATAGATCGGCTGATCGACCGCCGCCGTGATGAAATCTATAAAGAAAATATTTCTGCTTTGCTTAATAAGTTTCGCCTCTCCGAACTTGGCTGTGAGAAAAGTGTTTTTCAAAGCGACGAGCATTTGTTTACCGAAAACAAAAACGTCGTCCTCTTTGAGCAAACCCGCAAAATTGACGTTCAAGTTTACCGTCGAATCGGGCGTGGTATATATATACCTCGGCGCGTTTACGGGATACTTCACTCGGCGCATTTCGTCGGGCATGACCTCGAAATTATCGGGCATAATCGCGGCGATCTTGTCGCCCGCTATCCTCGCCCTTACAAACTTTACGTCGGGCAGTTCGCAGCCGTTCGGCATATCCGCGCGCAATGACGCATAGTTTATTCCGCTTATGCGGTAATCGAGCGCGTTGCCGTTGACTGCAAACGTTGTACCGCACGAAACGCAGTATCCCGTCCTGCCGTTGCCGTCGAGTTTTACCCGACTGCCGCACTGCGTGCACAAAAACGCTTCCATGTCCTTAGCGCGTCTGATCTCTATACGATCGGAGATATCTTTTACGCGCGCTTTGCCGCAAGAGACGCAAACTCCGTTCTTATCGAGCGCGCCGCCGCACTCGGAACATGTTTCTCTCGAAAGCAGTCCCGACGTCGAAACTTTTATGTCTATCGTCTCGTCCGACACGACGTCGATCGTATCCGCCTTGACTTTGCGCATTGGCTTTGCGTCGCCGTAACGGAACTTGCGCGCGCCTTTTACGTATATCTCGCCCGAATCGATATTGCGCTTTTCCGCAATGATTTGAAACGTTTCGACCAAGCCTTCGGTAAGCCTTTCAAAATATTTTGCGCTGTCTTTGCCGCGCACAAACGCAACGTATACGCTCTCCTTGTCCGTCTGCTTGCCGTTGGGCTGCTCCAACCGCACGGTGACCGAGTATGCGTTTTTATGATCGAGTACAGCCGTGTTCTCCGCCGGCACGACCTCCGCATTGAACGCGGAATAACGATCGGTAAGCCGCATCGCCCAAATTTGCAGACTGCGGCTAAGCACAATACCGTCGAAACCGTCTATGATATCGGAATGCTTGGCGTAGTTCTTTTTCAAGATATTATGCGCATTCGCGTAACCGTACTGTTCGGCTATGACGCAGCAGTAATACGCTTTTTCCTCGTCGTAATACGCGCTGTTTTTTTCGCCGTAAAGCAGACAGCCCAAAACGGCGCATTCGCAATTGAGATTGTCGAGCGCACCGTCCAAATATTTCAAATCCGCCGCGTCGAGCGCATCTTCGCGCATGCGCGATAAGATATATCGCGCGCATGCGCCGTCGTCGCCGTTATTCACAAGCTTTAACAGTTCTTCCGCCGTTTCCGTACAGTCGCTTTCGTTACGATCCCGATCGCACTTGAATATTTCGGAATATTTTTCGACGACCTTTTCTCCGAAAGTTTTTGCTGTCTTTTTCGGTTTTGATTTAAGCATAGCTCACTCCCGTCAACAATAGCTACCGTAATATTATATACCGCGATCCGCGCATTGTCAACGAAAACAGTATTTCACCGCACGCGTCTTTCCGTACAGTTGCTCGGCACAAAAAAACGCGCACGGTAACGCACGCGTTTGATTTGCTTGATAACAGATCTCGAAAAATCGAAATTATTTGAGTTCGACGGTTGCGCCGACTTCTTTGAACTTGTTGGCGATCTCTTCGGCTTCTGCCTTCGCAACGTTCTCTTTGATGGTGGAAGGCGCGCCGTCGACGAGCGCTTTCGCCTCGCCCAAACCGAGCGAAGTAAGCTCGCGAACGACTTTGATAACGGGGATCTTGTTCGGTCCGATATCCTTGAGGATAACGGTGAACTCGGTCTGCTCCTCCGCTGCGGGAGCGGCGGCGCCGCCCGCAGGCGCGGCAACAGCCATAGCCGCAGCCGATACGCCGAACTTATCCTCGATCTTCTTAACGAGCTCGTTAAGCTCGAGAACGGTCATTTTTTCGATCTCTTCGATCATCTTGTCCAAATCTGCCATGATTTTGATTCTCCTTTTGGGGCTTTTGCCCGAATTTTTTATGGCGTTATAGCCGCCGCGCTTCAGCCTATCGGCTGTATATTTTTTTGTTTACGCCCCGCAAATGTTTTACAAGGCTGCGTTGTAGTAAATCTTCCCAATGCTGCGCGGCTTTTGCTTATTCCTGCCGCACCTAACGGCGCAGATGCGGGTTAGGCAAGGAAGTCCGAGGCGCGGACGACGGGAGTTTAGCCCCACCTACACGACTCAAACTGCCATCCTGCATCTAACGGCGTATGCGCGACGCAGACGGGCAACAGTCGGCGAGACGCCGACGGGCGCGTAGACCCACCTACGTAACCGAGGCGGCGAGCCGAACGTAGCCCGTATCCGGCGATGCAGATGCCGTTAGATTTAGGCTTCTTTCTTTTTTGCGACTTCCGACAACCCCACAGCCAACGACCGCATCGGGCTGGTCAACAGACCGAGCAACTGCGCGATAAGCACGGGTTTTGCGGGGATATTAGCGAGCGCTTTTATTCCGTCCGCGTCGAACTTTTTACCTTCTACCACGCCGCACTTGATGGTGAGCGGGGTTTTGCCTGCGTACTCGTTGAGCACTCTGCACGGCGCGGTGGAATCCTCGCCGCCGAACGCGGCAGCCGACGGACCGTTGAAGTACTCGTCGAATCCCGTGTTGCCCGTCGCGTCGAATGCGCGCGCGAGCGCGCTGTTTTTTATAACGCGATACTCCACGCCCGCCTCGCGAAGCGCTCTGCGCATTGCCGTGTCTTGCTCGACGTTTATTCCGCGATAATCGACGACTACCACCGACGACGCGTTTTCTATCTTTTGCTTGACTTCCGCAACGTATGCTTTGCGCTGTTCGATATTGTTCTTGGACATTCTAACCTCCTTGTAATTATACAAAACGGCGCCTCTTTCCGAGACGCCGCCGAAATACCGCGTAAAATTACGAAGTGGATCAGAATGCGCCTCGACAAGCCGGCATATGCCGATTAAGTTTCCGCTTGTTGTCTACGGCTATTTGATTAAACCGTTACAGCCAAAGGCTGCTTTTTTTGATCGTTGTAACATAACCTAACCGAGGACGACGCGCTTGTTAAACGCGCACGTTGACCTTAAGCCCGGGTCCCATGGCAGGCGTAACGAATATGCTCTTGAGGTACGTACCTTTCGCCGCCGCGGGCTTTGCCTTGATAACGGCGTCCATGAGCGTCTCGAAATTCTCTTTGAGCTTGTCCGCGCCGAAACTCTTTTTGCCGATGATGCAATGCACGATGGACGTTTTGTCCACTCTGTACTCGACTTTACCGGCTTTGGTATCGTGGATAGCTTTCGCTATATCCTGCGTGATCGTGCCGGACTTAGGGCTGGGCATGAGACCGCGAGGTCCGAGGATCTTTGCCACTCTACCCAATTGTCCCATCATGTCGGGGGACGTGATCACAACGTCGAAGTCGAGGTAGTTTTCGTTCATTATCTTGGCGATGATCTCTTCCGCGCCGACGATGTCCGCGCCCGCCTTTTCCGCGATGTCCGCTTTTTCGCCTTTGGCGATGACGAGCACGCGGACGGATTTACCCGTGCCGTGAGGCAGAACAACCGTGCCGCGAACCTGTTGGTCGGCTTGACGGGGGTCTACGCCCAATTTGATATGCGCTTCGATCGTCTCGTCGAATTTCGCGGTAGCGATCTCGTCGATCTTTGCGAACGCCTCGGCGACGTCGTAAGTTTTGCCGCGCTCTATTTTTGCGGCGGCTGCTTCGTATCTCTTTCCGTGTTTCATATCAGCCCTCCGCAATTACGCCCATCGAGCGCGCCGTGCCGCGGATCATGGACTTTGCCTGTTCGAGACACGATGCGTTGAGGTCCGCCATTTTGAGTTTGGCGATCTCCTCGATCTGCGCATCGGTTATTTTGGCGACCTTGTCTCTGTTCGGTTTTGCCGATGCAGATTCTATTCCGACCGCCTTTTTGATGAGAACCGCTGCGGGCGGCGATTTCAGCACGAACGTGAACGAACGGTCGCTGTATATGCTCATGACCACGGGGATTATAAGTCCGACCTGATCCTTCGTGCGCTCGTTGAACTCCTTTACGAAGCCCGCAATGTTGATGCCGTGAGGACCCAAGCTCGAACCGACGGGCGGACCCGACGTGGCTTTGCCCGCAGGCAGCTGCAGCTTGACTACAGCATTCAGTTTTTTAGCCATAATTTTGCTCCTTGTAAATTATTTACAATCGCGGTGATAACGAATCTATCGATTCTCCCGTTAAGTAACTTGATAATTAAAGATTATAAATCGATCTTTTCGATCTGGTACATGTCGAGTTCCGCGGGGGTCATTCTGCCGAACATGTTTATATCGACGGAACACTTGCCCGTGGTCGTGTTTATGCTCTTGATCTCGCCCGTCATATCGGTGAGCGGACCGTTTACGACGCGGATGTTGTCTCCGACCGCAAAATCGGTCTTGACCGTCACCTTTTCGAGCTGCATGCGGCGGATCTCGTCGTCGGTAAGCGGCGTGGGGTGTCCCTGAGGTCCGACAAACCCCGTTACGCCGCGCGTGCCCGTAATGAGATGCCACATGTCGCGCGTGTACGACATTTTTATTATAACGTACGAGGGGAACATTTTACGGTGCACGATCTTGCGCTTGCCGTTGCGCTCCTCGACCACGTCTTCCATGGGAATACGTATGTCGAACAGCCTGTCCTCTATATTGTTCTTTTGAAACGCCGTTTCGAGATTGACCTTTGCGAGGTTTTCATAACCCGAATACGTGTGAAGAATGTACCACTTGGGTTCGGGGAGTTCGGTCACTTCGTCTATAGCCATAGCGCCCCTCCTCCGTGCAAGTACGAGCCGAGCGCGGTTATGCTCTCCGAAGTGATGCCGTCTATGAGCAAGCCGTGCAACCACCCGAATAACGAGTCGAACGCCATAAGCACGAGCAAAAAGCATACGGTGACCAAAAGGACGACGCCCGTTTGCTTGAGCACGTTTACGAACGACGGCCATGTTACTTTTTTGAGTTCGGAGAAGAACCCTTTTATCCACAAGCCCGCTTTGTTCGGTTTCTTTTTCTTTTTATCGACTTTTTTATCCGACTTCGCAGTTTTCGCGTCGGTTTCGTCGACCCTGTTTTTAGCCATTATTTACATTCCTTGTGAACGGTACGTTTTTTACAAAAACGGCAATACTTTTTGAGTTCCAATCTTTCCGAATGGTTCTTTTTGTTTTTGCTCGTATCGTAATTACGCTGCTTGCACTCGGTGCATTCGAGCGTAATGTTTACGTTTTTAGGTTCCATAACAGCCCTCCGATAGCCGCAAATTTTTCCGCTGTACGGATAAATTTACGACGAGAATAAAACACCGCAAAAATCGGTGTGTCATAATTTTATCACAAGTAAACGCCGCTGTCAAGCGTTTGAACGGTTTACAAATAAAATTAAATACGAATTTTGTTTGTTTCCGCTTTTCGGCAAAAAAGACCCCCGACATAATATGATCGAGGGTCTTCGTCAGTCTGCTTACCGCATTATCGTTCCGCGCCCTTATTCTTTTTATCTCTTACGAGCGAAAGCACGAACAGCGTGACGACCGCGGCGGCGCCCGCCCACACGATCGCATCCGCGCACCAAAGCAGAGCCTTCCAATTAAACACGCGCGCGCTCGACTTGACGTCTTCCGAATAAATCTTGACGGCGTTGGAATTTGTCACCGCGTAAATGATGTTTTTCGCGGCTTTCTGTAAATAGTGCGTGACGGTATTGTTGTCCTTATACGACACGTTGCCCGTGCCGCCGCCTATTGTCTCGTCGTAATTGGCAAGCGGCCACAGCTTGTTATTGCTATTCAGCCACAGATCGGTGCCCGCCCACAGACCGGAGATCATGTCTTGATAATACATGGCGGTCACGGACGCTTGGTCGGTTATCGCCATACCCTCGAAATCCCATTCGCCGCGGAGCACGTCGGTCATCAAACCTTTATGCGCGCCCGCCCATGTTGCGCCGAAGCGGTTCATGGAGACCATTACCGCGATCGCGTTGCCTTCGACAGCGGCATACTCGAAGCCCTTAAGGAAAATTTCGCGAATGGCTTGCTCGTTTGCAAAGAACGCGCCGCCGTAACGGTTGGTCTCTTGATCGTTAAGCGCAAAATGTTTCATATATGCTATCACGCCGCGACTGCAAACGCCGCGCATTTCCGCCGCGCCGATCTTGCCCGTCAAGAACCCGTCCTCGGAGAAATACTCGAAGTTTCTGCCGGAGTACGGCGAGCGGTGAATATTCATACCCGGCGCGTACCAGCCCGCAACGCCGACTATGATACTCGCGTCGCCGAGCAGTTCGCCCATTTTTTCGATGAGCTCTTGATTCCACGTAGACGACATGACTACCTCGGCAGGCCACGCCATGGAGCTTACGCCGCCCACGAGCGTGCCCGAAAAACCGGACGGTCCGTCCTTATCGGTCGTCGCAGGCAGACCGATCGAATCTATCGGCTGCGTGGAATATCCGCCTATGCGGACGAGTTTGGATATTTCGTTCCAAGAAAGCTGATTGACGAGATCGCCCCATTTCCCGTCCTCGAACGGCACGTCTGCAAGGTCGGTCACTTTGTACGAAGTGGACTTCGATTCGAGCGTGGGCGCGGGCAAAGTACCGTCGTTTATCACCTCGTCCGATCTGTTCCACTTGAGATCCGCCAATAACTCGGCGGGCGCAGTCCAGCTCTTGTTCTTATAATCGGCGGACGCCGCAAGCGTGCCCGTCCAATCGCTGCGCGAGAGATACGAAAAGTCCTCGTCGTAATAACGGATGCTCGTATCGTCGAACCTGTTGGTTATTTTGTTTCCCGTCTCTTTCGAGGTCGAATACGTAACCGTATCCTTTTCGGATTGCCGCAACGCCGCCGCCGCCAACGCCGCGTTGCCTGCGGCGGTCATGCCGTCGTCGACCGTTTTACCCTTTGCCGCGAGAATGTTGTTAAGCGCGTCATGCGCGTTCAACCCCACAGAAAGATAGTAATCGCCCGCATCGAGTATATAAGTCTTCGCGTCGGCATAGTCGTACGAAGCGAACGTCTCTTTATCGATTTTTATCTTTACGCCTTCGAGTGTCGCGCCCTTAGCTATGACGTCCGTCTTTACGAATCCCGCAAGCTCTACAGCCGACGTTTCCACCGCGCCCGTATACGGCTTTTGCAAATACACCTGCACGGTATGCTTGGCGTCGTAGTCGCCCACGTTCTTCACGTCGACGCCGACTTCAAAAGACTTACCGTCCTCGGACGGCGTAACCGTGAAATTATCGTATGCAAAGTCCGTATACGAAAGTCCGTATCCGAACGGATACTGCACTTGCGCGGCATAATCGAAGCTGCCGGCATTGCCGCGCCCGTACACGACGTCCTCATAGCGTGTTTCGTAATACCTATAGCCGACGTATATGCCCTCGCCGTACACGAGATATTTATTCGCACGCTCGACGGTTCCGTCGGCATTGGCTATGGTGTAGTCGCCCATGTTGGCAAAGGAAGGCGCGCTTGTACTGTCGTAAGCGTACGTATCCGCGAGCCTGCCGCTCGGCGCCGTGTTGCCGCAAAGAATGTCCGCCAAACCGTAAAGTCCTTCCTGACCTACGCCGCCCGCCCAAAGCGCGGCTTTTACGTTTTTATACGCATCGTCCTCGAGGAATCCAAGCTCGACGGGATTGTTTGCGTTGATCACGAGAATTACCTTATCGAACTTCTCGCAAGCGAACTTAATGGTGTCGCGCTCGTTGTCGTCGACCTGCAAATATCTGTAGCCCGTGGAAAGCACGCTCAACGGCAGATCGGAGCTTTCGCCGCCGCTTCTGCCTATTGTGACTATCGCCGCGTCGTCCGACGAAAGCCCGCTCGTCGCCGCCGAGTCGCCGCGCAACACGCTTACCGGCACCTCGTTGACCGCAAACGAGCCTTGCCCCGACTCGTTGGGATACGATTTTCTGTAGCTTTTTCCGCCGCCGTTCTCGTAGAAATTCCACAACGCCGCGTCGACGGTGAATCCGCCGTGATCGCTCGATTCGAGCGCGGTCTTTAGCGTGGGCGCGGTTTTGGTGTCGATGGCGCCCGAGCCGGCTCCGCCGTAAACAAAGTCGACGGAGTTTTGACCGAATACCGCGACCTTTCTCTCGGACGCCGAGAGCGGCAAAGCATTGTTTTCGTTCTTCAAAAGCACCGCGCCATCGCGCACTATATCCGCGCAGGTCTGCTTTTCGACCTCTGACGAATTATAATCGCTGCGCGAGAAGAACGTATTCAAAAGTCCTTCATACTGATACGCTATCGGAGTGCCGACTATCAACCCTATGGACAGTACGCCCGTGACGGCGACGCCCGTTATCTTCGCCCACATGGGCATTTTCTTTTTTGCCTTGCTCATTATTCGCCTCCTATAATCATTATCGCAACAAACAAGGCAACAATAATGCCGCCTTGCTCGCCGATTTGCAGTTGATTATTCCACTACTTCGACGTCCGCCTCGACGTCCATCCAGTTTTCCGCGTGAGTATCGTCTACGGTCGCGCGGTGCATGATGAAGCGCGAACCGAAATCGCCGTACTCATTCAATATATCTTCTTTGGTCTTCATAGCGCCGCCGGCTATCTCGTGCGGGAATACGCTCTTATCCGTGTCGATAGTCAATCCGAACATATGATCGTATATGTCCTGATTGACTTGCACGTACGTCGCTTTTTCGAGAGCAATCTCGGTATAACCTTCAAATTTTTCGTCCTTTTCCTTTTTGGCGTATTTGCCGGTGGCGTATACGATGTACGTTGCCATGCCCGCAGGTTGTATCTGAGTCATGGCGTAAGTACCGTCGTCGAAAAGCTGCAATTGCTCGAAGTACGTATATTCTTTGGGGGCGGTGTTGCCTTCTTGGTCGATTATTTCCTGAACGGTCACCGTATGCTTGCCGATATACGTTTCGGTGATTTGCGTGGACGTTTCTCCGCACGCCGCAAGCCCTATTGCCGCGAATGCCATAATCGCCGCCGCGATTACCGAGAGAGTGATTTTGCCGATTTTTTTCATGATTTTCTCCTTTTGAAAAATATTTTTGTACCCCGAGTATAGCAAAGCCCTCTCCGAAATTTCAATAAACATTACGCAACCCGTCGATTTTATTACGCCGTTCGCAAAAACGCGGCTCTCGCAATTAACGAGAGCCGCGTTTGGGGTTATGTTTATTTTCGCGTTTGCATGAAAATATCCACTTTGAACATTCCGTCGTCCACGCTTACGCGCAGGTCGCCGCCGTATTTTCGCGCCGTTGCGCGCATGCTTTTTATGCCGTAGCCGTGATAAAGCTTGTCGTCCTTGGTCGTTTTCGGCAAGCCGCCCACAAAATCCGAACCGCTCACACAAACGTTTTCCTCATGTATCGAAAGCATGCCCCCACCCCGAGATTTTACGAACAGCCTTATAAACCGCTTTTCCTTGTCGCCGACCGTGCGCACGTGTTCGACGGCGTTATCCAGCAAATTCCCGAACAGCGAGTATATGTCGCTCGGCTCCATAAATTCGAGCGCGCCGCCGTCCGCCATATACAAAAGCGCAATGTCCTCGGAAATGCACGCAAGATTCTTTTCCGTGAGCAGCGCGTCGAGCGTCTCGTTGCCCGTCTGCGCGAACGCCTCGTAAAGCTCGACGCCCTTGGCGATCTCGTCCAGCTTTTCGTCGCTCACGCCGTCCTTCTTAATGCGCCGCAGTTCGTGCTTTAGATCGTGGCATTTGATGTTGACGTAATCGACGCTGTTTTTGAACGATTCGTACTGTTTCTTTTCCTCATCGTGGAGCTTATCCGCTAAACGTTTCTCGAAGCTTATGCGCAACATTCTGAGCGTAACGTACTGCACAGCCAAAACGAACAGACAGTTAAACAGATCGGACGCCGCGCTCCAATAATTCAAACCATCTTCCACATTCTGCGTGTTATGCTGATTGAGTATAGTCGACGCGAAAAACGCGACCAAAAACGCGCCGAATATAATTCGGGTTTTCCATGTGTCGCCTATGAGCCGCGAGCCGAGCGCGCTCGCATACTTTGCGAATATTTTGCAGAACGCGAAGTACACGCCCGCGCACACCGCGCAGTACGCAGCCATCATCACCCAAAACATCCAATCCCTATCCGAATCGAACAGATTGTAATCGAACGCGCCGATAAAAACCATCTCGTTTACAACCACGTAAACGAAGTGCTCGACGGCGTATGCGGCTATCATGACCCAGAACAAAGTGGTCGCGTCCGCCTCGAAACAGACAAACACGAACACCCCCGTCAGTATGAATATCGCCGTATACCAAAAAATCGATATGATCACCATATAATCGTTTAAGTACATATATAACACTGCGTACAGCACGCCGAGTAAGCAGCACGCAAGCAAGCACATAGATACCCGAAGCGCAAATCGGTTTTTCTTTTTAAGCGTCGGCAGCACGAGCAACGCCTCGGCGGCGATGATCGAAAATATATGCCGCCACTCGTTTGCGATAACTATCAACCATTCCATATGCGATCTACAAATACTTCCCGTAATATGCGAGAAGTCTGTCGGAAAACTCTTTTTTGCGCGATCGGCTCAACGGTATTTCCGTTCCGCCCACGAGCACGTTCCCTTCGGTAATACCGTCTACGTATTTTAAGTTGACTAAACAGTAATTGTTGCACTTGACGAACTTATCCGACGGCAGCCGCGATTCCTGCTCCTTGAGCGATTCCCACACCGTAAAATCCCCGCCGTCGGTATGGTAACACACGCGGTGATCGAGAACGTCTATGTACGAAACGGTATCCAGCGCAATGCGTATCTTGCCGTCCGCGGTCTTGAGCACAGCCGACTCCGCGCGGTTATCCGCGAGCCGCAACACTTTGTTCATCATGACTTGGAAATTGCCGTACATTATCGGTTTGACAACGAAATCGACGGCATTGACCGAATACCCTTTTACGGCGTATTTTGACATATTGGTAATAAAAACCAACGGCACGGACGCATCGGATTCGCGCAGCTTCGCCGCAGCGCTCATACCGTCGATATACGGCATTTGTATGTCTATGAACACCGCGTCGTAAACGGGAGTATATCCTTCCAAAAACGACACGGCATTGCAAAACTCGGTCGTCTTAAACTCACGGGCTGTTTCGCGCCCGTATCGCTCGAGACAATCGCATATGCTTTTTCTGTCGGTCGAGTCATCCTCGACTATTGCTATATGATACATCTTCACCCCCGCAGTGAAAACCAAAAACAGTATGATATATTTTAACAAATAAATCAGTCCGTGTCAATACTTTTTCCGAGCGAATTTTGCCGTCGCGGGCGGACGGGCGGCTATTCGATTGACAACTTCGCGTTTTGTCGCTATAATATGCGTATAATATAAAAAACGTTTTCGGGAGGTCGAAATGAACAGATTAAAAGGCAAGACCGCCATCGTCACGGGCGGCAACTCGGGCGTAGGCGAGGCGACGGCGCTGCTGTTTGCCAAGGAAGGCGCAAACGTGGTCATTTGCGGCAGACGCAAGGACGCGCTCGACGCCGTTGCGAGCAAGGTCGTCGGCATCGACGAGAGCAAAATATTAGCGGTGCAAGCGGACATTTCCGTAAACGAGGACTGCATTGCGCTCGCCAAAGCCGCCAAAGAACGATTCGGCGGCATAGATATACTCGTAAACAATGCGGGCGTACTCGACACGGGCATCAAATCGATAGATAAGTATCTCGACGAGGACGTACAGCGCGTTATCGGCATAAACCAAGTGGGCACTATGCAATGCACCCGCGCCGTGCTCCCGTATTTGCGCAGCGGCGCGTCGATCGTAAACGTCGCGTCGGTCGCGGGCGTGAACGGCGGCGGCGGCGCAGTATATGCGTCCACCAAAGCGGCGATCATAGGCTTGACCAAGCACACCGCAATGCTGCTCGCGGATAAGTATATCCGTTGCAATGCGGTCTGCCCCGGCAATATCGTAACGCCGATGACGAGCAACATGAGCGCGGCGCAAATGGACGTAAACATGATAATCACCATGCGCAAGCACGGCGATCTTTCGCTTAAGCCTTGCCAAGCCAAAGACGTAGCGAACATACTTCTGTTCCTCGCCTCCGACGAATCCGCTGCGCTTACAGGTCAGATCCTCGTGAGCGACTTCGGCGTCAATCTTTAATAATCGAATATACAAAAACGCGGCGGTCGCCGCGTTTTTCAGTTCAAAATATTTTTTATTATTATCTTTTTGACGGCAATATAGCTCAAGTCCTCGTTCAACCAAAACGTTACGAGCGGAAGCCCCGCCGACCTGCATATCGCGGCGACTTTCTCGTCGCGCATGCGTCTGTCCGCACGCTTGTGCGAGCTGTCGTTCAATTCCACGAGCAACAACGGCTCGAAAGTGTCTTTATCCACGAAACAGTAATCGCACACTCTAAACAGCTCGTTTCTATACGCCGCATTCGTCACCTTATTTATCACGTTGAACAGCGCGACTTGCGGCAGCACTTCGTATTTTTCGGGGTTGATCTGTCTCAGAGTGTATAAAAACTTATGCTCCGTGCGCGACATGACCGACGCTTTGCGCTCGTATTTGGCGAGCGGTTTTTCGCCCTTTTCGCGCGGACGATACAGCAATGCGAATATGCAAAAACCCGTCAGCAACAAGCCGAATACGGTCATTATCCAAAACGTTTCGGCAAACAGATTGCGAAAAAACGGCAAAAGACTGAATACGAACAGCGTGATCCCTACGCATCCGAATACGATATACAGTCCTTTGCGAAATTTCATTCATACCTCCGCGCATGCGATCTCGCAACGCGCTCTTTTATAGATACGTTGCGGTTTCCGTACAAATGACCGCAACAACCGAATTAATCTTCGTCCGTAATTTCCTCGATGCGTTCGGCACGGTCGCCGCGTTTTTTATCTTTGCCCGCGGGCAGTATCACTACGCAGCGGTACGGCTCTTTGCCTTCCGATGCGGTTGTAACGCGCCCGTCGTCGTTGAGCGCGGAATGGACCGTGCGTCTGTCCGTTCTGTCCATCGGCTCGAGCTTTATCTTGCGCCGACGTCTTACGCATTCATCCGCCTTGCGACGCGCCATCGACGAGAGCGATGCGGCTCTGCGACCGCGGTAACCGTTGCAATCGACGGTCACGGACGTATGGCATTTTTCGGCGCGTATGCACGTTTCGGCAAGATACGAGAGCGCAGACAGCGTTTCGCCGTGTCTGCCTATTATGAGCGAATCGTCGCGGTCGGGCGCGTCGATATTCACCGTTTCGCCGTCGCCGGAAAGCGTAACGTTCACTTCAAAGCCCATAAGCGCGGTAACGTCCGCAATAAACGAACGCGCTCTGTCCAAAGCGTCTTTATCCTCCGCCTTGAGCCTGCGCGGTTTTTTTTCGGTCTCCGCGTTTTCCGCTTTTTCGGCATTATCGACTTTTTCGGTCTTTTCGGCTTTGTCCGTCTTTATCGGCTTGTCCGCTTTTACTTCGGGCTTACGCGCTTTATCGGACTGCTTGCCCGCAGGCTTATCGGCAACGCTTTTCCCCGCATTTTCCGCTTTTTCAACCTTTTCAACCTTTTCGTCTTTTTCGAGCTTTTTGTCGGGCTTGACGTCTTTAGTCTCCGTAACGGGCGCGGGATCTTTCTCGTCCACGGTCAAACGCACTTTTGCCTTGCGCAAAAAACCGCCCGCATCGAGAACCTCGACCGTTACGTCGTCCAAAGTCAAACCAAGCTCGGCAAGCCCTTGCTTTATTGCGTCGTCGACTTTCTTTGCGGAAAATTCCTTAAACATTTTACCCTGCCTTTTGCCGTTATGCACGGCGCGCGGATTCGGACCGCGTGTTATTTATTTTTTCTTGTTGTTATCCGACATATCGTAGCCCATAAGCTCGTTCGGATCGGGGCGTCCGTCGCGTACGACTGCGGTGCGCTGTTGTTTTTGTTTCTTGCGATCGACCTTAGCCGACGCGCCGTTATTGCCGACCGCTGCGGGTTCTTTTTTGCCGGCATCGGGATTTGCGCCCTTAACGTAATGGATTATAGGCGAGTTTTCGCCGTACGTTATGCGCGAACTGCCCGTAGCAATGCCGTAGTTCTTTGCGCCGCGACGCTTGTCTATCAGTTTGATAATTCCCGTGAACACAAGGTTCAGAACCAGCGTGACCGCCGAGTTTGTTACCATATACAACGAGAATATCGACGCGCTTTGCAACGCGAAGAACGCCATCATTACGGGCATAACGAACATCATTATTTTCATGCTCATGCCCGCGCCGCCCTTGACGTCGACCTGTCCGGCTTTTTTCTGTTGGAACATGGACAGCAATTGCGAGCCTACCGACAGCAGTACTACGAGCAACGGCAATATCAGATACCCGTTCGTCATGTCGCGCGAGCTGTCGTTTATGAGCTTGCCCATTACTTTATTGTATTCCGAATCGGTCATTATATGGTTGAACGATTCCACCTTGCTCTCGTCGATCTTTTCGAGGACTTTTTCATCGTACTTGCCTATCGCGTTCTTGAACGACGCCCAATCGAGTACCGCTCTGCCGCTGCCGAAGAACGAGTTGCCGCTCTTCCACGGCACGTCCGGCGACCATACGTTTTTGATCCAGCCCCACGATTCGTTTATCGGCTCGGAATTATCGATGCTCGGCGCGGTCACGTTGTATTTTTCTTTGATCTCGGTCATGATGTCGTCGTTCATGCCGTTGTAATACAATTGATAAACGACTTCTTGACCGACGTCGTGCGCCTTGGTCTCGTCGCCCGTCTCTTCCATGACCTGTTCGTACACTATCGAATACTGATCGTGCAACGTGACGTACTGATCGAGCGTCATGTACTGAGAAACGGTACGCATGGAAGTGAACATCGTAATGAACACGACGAGCGTTATTATCATGGGGAGACACGCCGAAAAATAGCTGTAGCCTTCCTTGCGGTTCAGTTCCATTTGCTTTTGCGAAAAAGCTTTTTCATCGCCCGCATACTGCTTACGCAGCTTGTCCATGGTCGGCTTGAGCCGCTCGGTGATCTTTTGGTTCTTGTTCATTTTGTACCGCTGATAAAAATCGAGCGGCGAGATCACAAGCTTGAGTATGAGCGTAAACACGACAATACGCCAACCGTAATTGGCGATAAAGCCGAATACCTTCATGATGAGGCTCGCCCACATCCCGCTCGGCGCGATTATCGCGGGGGCGAGCGCTTGCGCGTTCAATAGATTCAAAACAACCATTTCATATCTCCGTGGGGATTATCGGGCACGGGATCGAACCCGCCCGCATTCCATGGCACGCAACGCAAAATCCTCAACGCGCCGAGGAATATTCCCTTAAAGACGCCGTGCTTTTTTATTGCCTCGACCATATATGTCGAGCAGCTCGGCGTGTAAATGCACACGTCCGGTGTAAGCGGCGAAATGCACTTTTTGTAAAAGTACACCAATCCCAAAAACAACCAGCGAAACGTCAATATGTTTATCAGTATTCGCTTGGTCTTTCGTTTCAGTTTCGGTTTCACGACAACAGCCCCGCGCGCGCAAACAGTTTGGCTACCTGACTGTCGAGCGCGGCGTAATCTTTGCCCGCTGCCGATACGTTTGCGGCTATTATAGCCTGACACCCGCGCAACGCGCCCAGCCGCGACTGCACCGACGCGCGAAGTCTGCGTTTCACTTTGTTGCGGACTACGGCTTTTCCGACCTTGTTTGAAACGGAAAAACCCACCCGCACCGACCGTGCGGGTGTGTAGATCAAAACTACGTCTTGCTCGAACAACCGCTTGCCGTTACGATAAACGTAGGCATACGAGCCGTGCTTATTGAGCCTGTGCGCCTTATTCAGCAATTATTTGCCGAGCGGACGGGGCGTGAGGTTTGCTCTGCCCTTATTGCGGCGGCGTGAAAGAGTGCGTCTGCCGCCTTGCGTTTTCATTCTTTGACGAAAACCGTGGACTTTGCGCTGCGCGCGCTTTTTGGGTTGATAAGTTCTTTTCATATCGCTTTTCTCCGTTTCGCGATCGTTCGACCGCTGTCGCTTTTTGCGCCGTTTTCGGCGTTACACTGCATTATAACATTACTTGCCGCTTTAAGTCAAGCACGCAACGCTCGATTTTTATAATTTGGCGTTCATACGAGCAACTAACCTCGAGGATAAGGCGCAATTCGACGATAAACGCACAAAAACAAAACCCCCGCTTTACCGCATGCGGGGGTTCTTATGACAAAACTCGGCTGCTGCGCCGTTCGACGGCTATACTATCGAGCCGCGCATGCACTCTATCAACGAATCGAGCGAATAATCCGCAGGCACGTACACCATAGCAGCGAACGGCTTGCCGTTTACCGTACCTTCGACGCGCAAGCACGCCGCGCCGCTTTGCGGGCGCGCCGCATCTATGACCGATTTTTCTATTTTAAGCGTTTTGCCTACGAGCGCGCATGCGGAAGTATCGAATGTTTTATCCGAGCCGTCGAGCGTTACGCCCGTAATCTCCGCAGTCAACGTTTCGTTCGCGCCGCACTCTATATAAATTTCCGCGCCGTTCGTTCCGGCGACCGCAGACACAACAACGGTCTCGCCCAACGGCAACGTGTTGTCGGGTAACGCGATCTCCGTCGATTCGGGCGTGCCGAACGTTATCTTGCCGACCGCCGAATAATTGTTATCCGAGAGCAGCGAGAACTTCGCGCTCGGCAGCTCGGTTTCGTTATCCGCTGCCGTTCCGACAGCGGCGGCGCGATCGTGCGCGACGGCGGCAGAATAAGAAATACCGGATATGCACCCGTCCGGATCGAACTCGACTGCGATCTGCGCGTCGAGCCGAGTGAACGAAACCGTCTCGGCGATCATCGTGCGAACATCTTCCATACCCGTGCGCTCGACTATTATATCCACCAAGCTCTTAACTTTATAGCTCGAAAGAAAACTCAGAATATCGGATTTGACGAGCGCGAGATCGGACGCGAGACTGTCGAGCCGATCTTGCGAAATTTCCGATTTGAACATCGCGTCGAAAGCAGTGCGCACAAGCGCGGCGTAGTCGACGTTCTCGAAATTTCCGTCGGCGAACATATCGGCAAGCGTGTCCTTGAGCGTGATCGCGCCCGCCGCCATTTCGCTCACTTTGCGGCTGCTTACCGCAGAGTATTCCTCTTCCGTCACGCCCGCGCCGATAAATATATCCTTAACCGTCAAGTCTATATCGAGATTGGCAAGCTGCGTGTTTATCATAGAGATCATATATGTAGCGTTCTTGTCGGCGTTCAACAGAATCATATCGGAGATGCCGTCGAAAAATTCTTCGGGCGTACTTTCGCCCGCGAGCAGCTCCGCCAACACGTCGCGCAGCGAACCGTCGTAGCACGCGCTCAATATCTCGAGCTTGTTATTAACGTCGTCCTTTATATCGATCGCTATCCGGACCGCGCCGTCCGCTTCCGACAAATACTCGTCCGGCTCGCCGTTGCCGATTTTTTCGGGCAATTCGTTCTTTATCGCTTCCGCCGTGTATCCGTACAGTTTTGCCGGAAACACTTGCTCGTACGTAGCGCCGTTTTCGGAAACTCCGTAACCGTAGCCCGTATCGAGATCGATAAAATACTCGCTTGCTCCGTCGGACGCTTTTGCCGCCGTACCGTTCTCGACGAACGTATATTCATACGTTGCCGCCGCTTTGCCGTCCGACGATAACGTCGCGCTTATCACGCTCGAGCGCGCGGGCTTTTCCGCGAGAAGCTTTATTCCTCTCTCGAGCTTTTGCGCGGGAGTGAGAACCGTCGGCGCAGGTTCCGGCGCGGGCGGCGTCGGTCTTTTGTCGCCGTTATCGCACGCGACGAACACGCTCGAACCAAGCGCGAGCGCGGCACAGACCGAAATTACGGAAATCGTTTTCCTTTTCATGGCAAGTCCTCCGTACGCACATCGATTGCGTATCATAAAATATTATACACCCGTTTCGTGCGTTTGTCAACCCTCGAATACGATCGGGCTATACGAATCCGCGACGCGATCGATCTTCGGTTGACAAACTCGGCGGTTTATTATATAATTTATTCGATATAGCATTACTACCGATCGGGGTTTGTTTATGAAAAACAAAAAAAACGCTACGGAAAAAGACAAACCGAACAAAAAAACCGTTATCAAAACGGTTAAGATGTGCGCGCTCATTTTTGCGGGCTGTATTTTATATTCGATAGGCGTCGCATTGTTTTTGGACCCGTCGGAGCTTGCCTCGGGCGGCGCAACGGGTATTTCGATCATGATCAACTACGTGATAAAAAAATACACGGGCTTCGACTTCGGCACGGGCTGGCTTATTCTCATTATCAACGTGCCGCTGTTTATCGTAGGCGCGATATTTTTCGGAAAAAAGTTTATTATATCGTCCGCCGTCGCTACGGCAGTGTCGTCCGGCATGATCGAGCTATGGTCGTACACGCTCGCGCCGCTCATGCCCGAAACGAACAATATGCTCATACCCGTCATCGTCGGAGGCGTACTGTACGGCGCGGGCGTAGGTTTTATTTTCAAAGCCGGCAGCAGCACGGGCGGCAGCGACATAATAATCAAGCTGTTGCACAAGCGTTTCAGACACATCAAACCGGGTATAATTTCGCTCATGATCGACGCCGTTATCGTCGGCGCGTCCGCGTTCATTTACAAAGATCTCGAAATACTGTTTTATACGACGCTTTGTATATTCATATTCTCGATATCGTTCGATTTTGTGCTGTACAACACCAGCTCGGCAAAGCTCGTTTATATTATCACCACGGGCGACAAAGCCGACGCGATCTGCGCGCATATTCTTAAAGATCTCGACATCGGCGCGACGCTCGTAGACGGCACGGGCGCATACTCAAAGGACGGCAGAACGGTCATACTGTGCGCAATAAAGAACCACTTGTATCCGCGGCTCATCGACGTGATAAAAGCGGAAGACCCGGCGGCGTTCACCATTGTCTCGTCGGCAAAGGAAATTTACGGCGAAGGCTACAAAACCGGCGAAGACGATATTTGACGGCAAAACGAAACGCCCCCGAAATTCGGGGGCGTTTCGTTTTTCGATTTTAAGATCAGGTCAAAATAAGTCTGTTCTTTACAATGACCCAGATAAGGTCAATCCACGCAAAGAGACCGCCGGTAACGATTGCGAGAAGTATCGCAAGCACCTGTTTGCCCGCTTTGCCGTGGCACGCCGCCGAGCAACGCACAATGATTTCCGTGAACAGGTTGATACCGGGAATCAAAAGCAAAATTACTTGGACTACTCTCGAAAGCTTATTAAAGCTGTTGATGATCGACATAATTTACCTCCGTTTTTTTTACTTACGAGTGACTAACCTCAATGGATACATTTTTACGTGCTAATCGCGGTCTATACGCGCAAAGCGTCGTTTGCCGTACTACTTCAAGTACGACGCGCTCCGTTTTGCACGTCTATCCTCGCGATTTGCCCCGTAAAAACGCTTCGCGCTCGAAGCGGGCGGTTTTGTGGCAAGGTCAAGGCAAAGCCACGAAGTCGTAGCGGGTTCTACGTCGAGCGGCTTTAACGCAGAGATTGCCCCAACCCGCCCGCTATCGAGTGTTATCCTTGGTGGTAGTCACTCGTATTTATATGTATAATAGCACGATTTATGCTTTTAATCAAGCGGTTTTGGCAAATTTGCCGATAAATTTTATTTTTTATGTTCCGCTTACCGAATACGGCGTAAAACTTCGTCTTTTAATCGACAAATACCGCCACGCCGTTGCCGCGGCACTCGATAAGATCGACGCTCGTGCCCTCGGTATAAAACACCTCGCTTTCCGCTCGCACGCGCCTGCCGCCGACGTCGGCAGTTATTATATATCGGTAATCGGGATCGACCGCCCAGCCCTCGCCTGTGACGTCGCCGGTACGCCTGCGCTTTTCGACCATGCTCGCAATATCCACAATGCACATTTTCACCTTGCCGCACGACTGTTTATACTTGCCGCTGCCGAGTTTTATCTCAGTTCCCGACAGAATCACCGCGCCGCCGTTCGCGCCGAACAACGCTTGCACGAACTCGCCGCGCCGGTGCGGTGCGGCGCATACCGCCGTTCGCGTTTCTCCGCCCGCCTGCAAACTTATTCTGTACAAGCCGTAACGTCGGGCATAAGTACGCCCTCCGCACTCAACTGTATCGTCGCGCGTTTCCGTCAGCTCCGCGGAACGCACCGCCGCCTCGACGAGTTTGTATCTGTCCGACATATCGTCGACCGTATCGCGACGAGGCGTCAACCCTAAACTCTCCGAATCGTCTCGTGCGCGCTCGTCGTCACGCGCAAAAGTTACGCGCGGCTCCTCGTATTCTCGGTCGCGGCGCATATCGGGCTTTTCTTCCGCGCGGCGTTCCGCCTCGAACCTGCGTTTGCCCAAGTCCGACCTTTGAATACGTTCGCGAATAAGCATAACGCAAAACGCAAGCAACGTAAGCCCTACCCCGCAACCCCAAACTATACAAGCGAGCACGAATTCCTTGATCGAACAGAATATAACGAACAGCACGCACGACGTCAAGAATCCGCCTATGAGCAGAGTGTTTTTGAACAGTTCGCGTACCGGCGCGCGGCGGCGTTCGCTTTTTTCCTTTTCGCGCTCGAACTCGTCGTCGTCCGAAACGGGTTCGGGGGGACGCTTATACCGCCGCGTCAGTTTTAACACGAGCGCAACGGACGCAATGAGCGCAACGGCAAGCAATGCCGACACGCCCACGATAACCATTATGCGGTTTTTCATGAACATGCCCGTAAGCGCAACGCCCATTAACAGTATGACGCCGATAAATACGACGGTTTTTATTCCCTCGCGTTTCACAACCGTATTATATCACAAATTATGCACAATGGCAAGGTATTTTCAAACCCGCAAAACGCATTATTCCGAGTGCGGCTATGTTAGCTTGCACAATCTCCGCAGAATACAATACATTTTAATTTTGCATATTTTCATGTTAAAACTGTTGACAACGGGATAAATATTTCTTATAACACGCTATATTGCAAGTTTGTTCATCGGAGGACCGACCGCCGCAGCGGTCACGGTCGATAAGATGTCGAGTGCGCTCGGAAAAAGTTTTTTCGGGCGTTTTTTTGCTGCCGGCGCTATTCGGCGTAAACGGGATCCGGTGGGCTATGTTCGCCGCCGAAGCGTGCGCTTTTATTGTGTCCGTATCATTCTTTATAACAAAACGCAAAAAGTATAATTACGCGTAAAGGCATATAGCCTCGGTAACACGCAAATTATACTTTACTTTCGGAATCGGATATGCTATAATATTTCCAGCTATACACGGCTATCATAATAGCATTTCGGAGGTCAATCGTGAGAAAAGTAATACTCGAACGCAAGAAGAGTTTTGTGGCGTGCTTGTGCGCGGTTTATCCGTACCTTTCGTGCGGCGAGGCGGAAGCTCAAAGACGGCTCGGCGGCGTGCCCGTCAAACCCGTCGGCAAACTGAAAAACGGTAAAACGATAGAGATAGAGATACCCGACGAGGCATGCACGCTTTTCGTCGCGTTTTCCAAAAACTTCCCCGACAGTTATTTCACGCATTTCTGCATCGGCGCGGGAACGGACGACATCAAGCTGTACACTAAATCCACGTTCAATCCCGCGCTCGGCAACCCGTTCGTCATTTTCGACGAGAACGGAAACGAGAGTTTAGGGCAATAACGTTATCTTTCATAACCCGACAAAAAAACGTCGCGTTCGATTTTTTCGACCGCGGCGTTTTTTGTTTGTAGCTTATTTGGCGTTTTTATACAAATTGACGGTACCGCCCGCTTTGAGTATGTTTTTCTGCCGCTCTGTGAACTCGGCGCGCACGCCGAAGCTTTTGCCGCTCGTGACGTTTCGCACCGTGCCGCGCCCGTTTTCCACAAGCGCGACGGGGTCTTGTATTTCGAGCTTGTCGCCGAGCGTTATGCCGTCGTAATCGTCAACTTTCTCGAATACGAGCGGGATTATTCCCGAATTTATGAGATTGTCTCTGTGCATGCGCGCAAAACTCTTAACTATGACGGCGCGTATACCGAGCTTGCACGGCGCGAGCGCGGCATGCTCGCGCGAACTGCCCTGACCGTAATTTTCCCCGCCGATAATTATGCCGCCGCCCGCTTTTTCGGTGCGCTCCGCAAAATCCGGATCGACCGTGGAAAGGCAGAATTTCGCAAGATACGGAATATTCGAGCGGTACGGCAACAGCTTGGCATTGCTCGGCATGATGTCGTCCGTGGTTATATTGTCGCCCGTTTTGACCGTGACCTCCGCCGTTATCTTTCCGTCGAGCGGCACGCCGACGGGGAACGGTTTTATGTTCGGTCCGCGCACTATCGCAACGTCCCCGAAATCCGCGGGGTCGAGTATGAGGTTGTCGTTTATATCGAAACGCTCGGGCAGCTCGATGCTGTCGAGACGTTTACATTCGTCTTCCGTAGGCGATACGAACACGCCCGCCACCGCGGACAGCGCGGCGGTTATCGGCGAGACGAGGTACACGCTCGCGCTTTTCGTTCCGCTGCGCGCATAGAAATTTCGGTTGAACGTGCGCAAGCTCACAGCGTCCGTTTTGGGACTTTGCCCCATGCCTATGCACGGTCCGCACGCGCACTCGAGCACGCGCGCGCCGCTGTCGAGTATTTTATCGAGCGCGCCGAGCCTCGACATCATGGTAAGGACCTGTCGCGAACCGGGGTTGACCGTCAGCGACACGTCGGGGTGCACGCGCTTGCCGTCGAGAAGCGCGGCAACTTTCAGCATGGTGAGCAGCGACGAGTCGGTGCACGAGCCTATGCACACTTGGTCTATTTTCGTTCCGGCAAGTTCGCTCGCTTTTGCGACGTTATCGGGCATATGCGGTTTGGCGCAAAGCGGCTCGAGCGCCGAAAGATCGACCGTTATGCGCTCGTCATAGCTCGCGTTCTCGTCCGCGCAGAGCGGGATATAATCGTCGGCACGACCTTGCGCCGTCAAAAATTCTTTGGTGCGCGCGTCCGACGGAAAAACCGACGTCGTCGCTCCGAGTTCCGCGCCCATGTTCGTCACCGTGGCGCGCTCGGGCACGGAAAGCGAGTTTACGCCTTCGCCGAAGTACTCCATTACCTTGCCCACTCCGCCTTTTACGGACAGTCTGCGCAAAACCTCGAGTATTATGTCTTTGGCGGTAACGTTACGCTTGAGCCTGCCCACAAGCTCTACGCCGACAACGCGAGGCATCGAGATATTGAGCGTGCCGTCAGCCATGGCGAGCGCCACGTCAAGCCCGCCCGCGCCTATTGCGAGCATGCCTATACCGCCGCCCGTCGGCGTGTGCGAATCCGAACCCACGAGCGATTGACCGGGGATTCCGAAACGTTCGAGATGAACTTGATGGCAGATACCGTTACCGGGCTTCGACACGAACACGCCGTGCGCGAGCGCCACGCTCTGAATATACGCATGATCGTCGGCGTTCTCGAAACCCGATTGCAACATGTTGTGGTCTATGTATGCGACCGAACGTTTCGTCTTGACCCGACCCGCGCCGAGCGCCTCGAGCTGAAGATACGCCATTGTGCCCGTGGAATCCTGCGTAAGCGTTTGATCTACGGAAATAACGATCGGCGCGCCCGCTGTAAGCTCGCCCGAAACCAAATGGCTTTTGAATAATTTTTGCGTTAAATTCATTTTATGTTCCTTATAAGCGGATTTTCGGGAATACTTCCTTTTCCGCTCGGCGTCGCTCACAATTAAGCGACGATATACGAGCGATCGAGATTTCGGAGTTTCCGATACTTTAATCGTATTCGTTGAAATATCGCGGGATCGGTTTTATCGTACCCGTAGTGTTTTCGAGCGTGAAGAAATCGAAATCCACAGGTTCTACGTATTCGCGCGCGAGAAATTTCGCTATATTAAAGTGCACGAAGTTATAAACGTGATGCTTGAGTACGAGCGGCGTCGCAATGTCCATTGCGCGCGTAATCTCGCAAATATACTCGAACATCCGCTCCTCGTCGAACGGACCGTCGAGCGTGTACATGTAATCGCGCGTTATCTTATCGCCCTTGACGGTCTTCGCCCATATCCTCGGGAAAACCCTTGCTTTTAACTGCTTTTCCATAATTGCCTTTATTTGTTATTTAGTCCGAGTCGCAAAAGAATGATGATAGCGCGAGCAAAGCGAGCGACGGGAGAGGTTTGCGCGCGTCCCTTACTCCCACTCTATGGTTGCGGGGGGCTTGCTCGTTATATCATATACGATGCGGTTTACGTGCTTTACCTCGTTGACTATGCGGTTTGATATTATCTGCAAAACGTCGAAAGGTATGCGCGCCCAGTCCGCGGTCATGCCGTCCACGCTCGTTACCGCGCGCAGCCCGACCGTATAGTCGTACGTTCTTTCGTCGCCCATGACGCCGACCGTTTTTATATCGGTAAGCGCCGCAAAATACTGCCATATCTCTCTGTCAAGCCCGTGCTTTGCTATCTCGTCGCGAAGTATATAGTCCGCGTCGCGCAATATCTCGAGTTTGCTCTCCGTAACGTCGCCGATTATCCCTTTGTTGACGTTGTTTTTCCTGCGCGGAAAAAACGCGCGGATCTCTTTATC
>CAJUNM010000001.1:80649-115757 GCA_910587805.1 uncultured Christensenellaceae bacterium
GCCGATTATGCGGATGGCAAGCCCCGGACCGGGGAACGGCTGACGCATGACTATCGCTTCGGGCAAGTCAAGCTCGAAACCGAGCCGACGCACTTCGTCTTTGAACAACAATCTGAGCGGCTCGACAAGCTCTTTGAAGTCGACCACGTCGGGCAGACCGCCTACGTTGTGATGACTTTTTATCACAGCCGATTTATTAAGCCCGCTCTCTATAACGTCCGGATATATCGTGCCTTGCACGAGATAATCCACTTTGCCTATCTTTTTCGCCTCCGCCTCGAACACGCGGATAAACTCCTCGCCTATTATCTTGCGCTTGGTCTCGGGATCGGTCACGCCCGCGAGCTTTGTCAAGAACCGATCTTTCGCGTCTACGGCGATAAGGTTCATGCCCTGCTCGTCGCGGAAAACGCGCACGACCTCTTCCGCCTCGCCCTTACGCAACAGTCCGTGGTCGACGAATATGCACGTGAGGTTTTTGCAAGCGCGGTGCACAAGCGTCGCCGCGACCGCGGAGTCCACTCCGCCCGACAATGCGCAGAGTATCTTCTTGTCGCCTATGCGCGCTTTCAGCTCGGCGACCGAACTTTCCACATAGTTCGCCATCGTCCAATCGCCTTTTGCGCCGCAGACTTCGTATAAGAAATTTTTGAGAATCTTGAAGCCCTCGGTCGTGTGCATGACTTCGGGATGGAACTGCACGCCGTAAAGCTTTTTCGCCTTATTCTCCATTGCGGCCACGCGGCACGTCGCGGTGCTTGCCGTAACCGCGAACCCGTCGGGAGTTTTTTCCACGTATGTAGTGTGGCTCATCCAGCACTGCGAACTTGCCGCAACGCCTTTGAACAAAGCCGACGTCTTGTCGGAGACTTCGAGCGTGCGCTTGCCGTACTCGCGCGGTCCGTCCGACGCCACAACGCCGCCGAGCGTGCCCGCTATGAGCTGACAGCCGTAGCAAATGCCGAGCGTGGGAATGCCGAGTTCCAAAAACTTCTTGTCGATACGCGGCGCGCCCGGCTCGTTGAACGACGCCGGTCCGCCCGTAAATATAATGCCTATGGGCTTAAGCTCCGCGATCTTGCTTTCGAGCTTTTCCGACGCGATGAGTTCGCAGTATACGTTAGCCTCGCGCACCCGTCGCGCAATAAGCTGATTGTACTGTCCGCCGAAGTCGACGACGATAACCGATTGAGCCATGATTTTCTCCTTTTGTTTTATAAAAGATTGAATTGATACATTATATCGTTAAGGGAAAGCGTCGACGAGATCCGAGCAGACAGATGAGGCTCATAACCCTAATCGTTGGCGTGCTTGCCGAGTCCCAAAAGCTTGGCGCGCTCGCGCATTCTTTCGGTAGCGTCGAGCAAGCGCTTTCTTATACGCAAGCTTTTGGGCGTGACTTCGAGTATCTCGTCGTCCGCCAAAAACTCTATGCAGTCCTCGAGCGTCATGCGCCGCGGCGTTATGAGTTTGAGCGCGTCGTCGCTGCCCGAGCTGCGCGTATTCGTCAAGTGCTTGCGTTTGCACACGTTTACCACTATATCGTCGCCGCGCGGATTGAGTCCGACTACCATGCCGGCATACACTGGCACGCCCGCGCCTATGAACAGCGTGCCGCGCTCCTGCGCGTTGAACAGTCCGTATACTATCGAATCGCCCGCTTCGTGCGCTATGAGCGAGCCGAAATCGCGGCGGCTGATCTCGCCTTTATACGGTTCGTATCCGTCGAAAACGCTGCTCATTATGCCCTCGCCCTTGGTATCGGTGAGCAGTTCGCTTTGGTATCCGAACAGTCCGCGCGCGGGTACTTTGAAATTCATTTTGGTACGGCTTCCGTGCGGAGTCATGTCTATTAGTTCCGCTTTGCGGTTGCCCATTTTGCTCATGACGCTGCCCACGCACGACTCGGGAACGTCCACGAACAATCGGTCAATCGGCTCGCACTTAACGCCGTCGATATTCTTAATGAGAACTTTCGGCATGCTTACCGCAAACTCGTACCCGTCGCGGCGCATATTCTCTATGAGTATGGACAAGTGCATTTCGCCTCTGCCGCACACAACGAAGCTGTCCGCCGTCGCGCCGTCGCCGACGCGCAAGCTCAAGTCCTTGACCGCTTCTTTGTACAGTCTGTCGCGCAAATGTCTGCTCGTTACGTACTTGCCCTCTTTGCCTGCGAGCGGAGAATCGTTTACCATAAACGTCATTTCCACGCTCGGCTCGGCTATCTTGACAAACTCTATGGGCTTTACGTCCGATTCGGAGCACAGCGAATCGCCGATCATAACGCCGTCGATGCCCGACACGCACACTATATCGCCGACCGACGCGCTCTGCACGGGCACGCGCTTTATTCCCTCGTACGTGAACAGACTGACGACTTTGCTCTTAGCGTTCTTACTCGGATCGTGATAGTTGGTGAGCACCACGCTGTCGCCGACGCCGAGCGTGCCGCCGGAGATCTTGCCGACGGCAAGCTTGCCTACGTAGTCGTTATGCTCGGCTGACGAAACGAGCATTTTGAACGGCGCGTCCGCATCGCCGCTCGGCGCGGAGATATGCTCTATGATCGTTTGGAACAGCGGCTGCATGTTTCTGCCCGTATCCGTAATGTTCCGCGACGCCACGCCCTGACGCGCCGACGCGAAAACGAACGGCGAATTGAGCTGATCCTCGTTGGCGTCCAGATCCAAAAACAGCTCGAGGATCTCGTCCACGACTTCGTGCAATCGCGCGTCGGGACGATCGATCTTGTTTACAACGACTATTATCTTCAGTCCGAGCGCAAGCGCTTTTTCGAGCACGAACCGCGTTTGCGGCATCGGACCCTCGAATGCGTCCACTACGAGCAACGCGCCGTCGACCATTTTCAATACGCGCTCGACTTCACCGCCGAAATCGGCGTGCCCCGGCGTGTCGACTATGTTTATCTTGAACCCGTCGTATACGCATGACGCGTTCTTTGAAAGTATGGTTATGCCGCGCTCGCGTTCGAGCGCGTTGCTGTCCATAACGCGGTCGCCCACGGACTGATTGTCTCTGAACACGTTGCCCTGCTTGAGCAGTTCGTTGACGAGCGAAGTCTTGCCGTGATCGACGTGCGCTATTATTGCTATGTTTCTGATTTTTTCCTTGTTCATAAACCCGTTTCGTATCCAATCGGTTATAAATATAGTTGTCGGGCGCGTCACCGCATCCCGACAACTATATAATAAAACATTTTCCCGAAAAAGTCAACAATCACAGATTGATTATTTGATTTCTTTACCGTTCTATTGCAGCGCGCTATCACAGATTGATTATTTGATTTCCTGTTAAAATCGGCAACTCAGATTGATTATTCGGTTTATTTTACGCAGTAGCCGCAGGCTATTCCGAGCGACGCGGGGAGGCTCAACCTTATAAAAAGAGTAAACGCAATTTTACGTTTACTCCATATTCAAATCGTATTCGGATTTCGGCTGTTTACGCTTTACGCAAAATTTTATTTACCGCGCCTATGAGCGCCTTGATGGACGCGGTCATAATATCCGGATCGATGCCGACGGCATAGAACGTGCTATCTCCGCGTTTAAGCCCGACGTATGCCGCGGCGAGCGATTTACTGCCCTGTTCGAGCGCGTGTTCGCTGTACAGCACCGTGGTAAAATCAAGCCCTTTCGCGCGTTTCAACGCCGATGCGGCGGCATTGAACTGACCGTTGCCGTTGCCTATTATCACGGCTTCCTTGCCGTCGACGTCCAAGCGCATGGACAGCAACACTTCGGCGTCGGTCTTATCGAACGAGAACGACTTGAGCGCGATCGGCGCGCAAACGTCTATATAGTCGCGGGCGAATATCTCCGCTACCTCGTCGGGTTTCAGTTCGCGGTGTTCTTTGTCCGAAATGCCTTTTATCTTATACCCGATATCCTCGCGCATAGCTTTCGGGATAACGTATCCGAACCGCTGTTCGAGCACGTACGCTATGCCGCCTTTACCCGACTGCGAGTTTATTCTTATCACGTCGGCATCGTAATTTCTGCCCACGTCCTCGGGATCGATCGGCAGATACGGCAGATCCCATTTCGCATCGGGATGCTCTTTTCTGTACTTGCCGCCCTTCGCTATGGCGTCCTGATGCGAGCCGGAAAACGCCGTGAACACAAGCGAGCCTGCATACGGCTGACGGGGCGGGATCTTCATGCCCGTAAATTTTCTGTATACCTCGATAGTTTCGTTAAGGTTTGAAAAATCGAGTTCGGGATCGACGCCGTGCGAGAACATATTGAGCGCGAGCGTCACTATGTCCGCATTGCCCGTGCGCTCGCCGTTGCCGAACAGCGTGCCCTCGACGCGCTCCGCGCCCGCGAGCAATGCAAGCTCCGCATCGGCTACGCCCGTGCCGCGGTCGTTGTGCGGATGCGTGGAGATTATCACCGAGTCGGGATCGATCACGTTCTTTTTTATGTATTCCACTTGACACGCATACATATGCGGCATCGACGTTTCCACCGTTACGGGCAGATTGATAATCATCTTGCGCTTTCGATCGGGACGTATAACGTCGATAACCGAATTGATTATCTCGAGCGCAAACTCCGGTTCGGTACCCGTGAACGATTCGGGCGAATATTCGTATATGTACTTGTCGCCCGTAGACTTTTTGATAAGTTTTGCCGCGTCGGTAGCTATTTTTACGATATCCTTTTTAGGCAATCCGAAAACCTGTTCGCGTTGCGCTTTGCTCGTGGAATTGTAAAAATGCACTATCGCGTCGTTTACTCCGTCGAGGCTTTTAAGCGTTTTGTCGATGATGTGCGGTCTGCACTGCGTGAGGACCTGCACCGTCACGTCGGCGGGAATAAGTCCGCCGTCGATAAGCCTGCGCATAAACGCGTATTCGGTATCGCTCGCCGCGGGAAATCCGACCTCGATCTGTTTGAAACCGAGCTTGACCAAATATCCGAAAAACTCGAGTTTTTCGTCAAGCTCCATAGGCGTTACGAGCGCTTGATTGCCGTCGCGCAAATCGACGCTGCACCATATCGGCGCTTTTTCTATGCGCTCGCGTGCCGTCCAATCGCAACAACGCTCGGGCGGCGGAAAATAATTCGCTTTGTATTTTTTGACATTCATATTAAAATAATATAACATTTACATCATTTTGTCAAGCGACCGCGCGCACTATAGCAAACGCAATGACATGCGCAAAACCCGCCGCAAGCGATAGGCTTACGGCGGGTCAGCTGTGTTTAAGTATTTTCTTACCGATTATCGGAAATTATTCCGCAGGTGTAGGGTTGAGCATTTCCGCAAAATCGCACTCGTAATGCACGGTGCAACCGTCGCGCGACGGGTTCAAAGCAGAACTGAAATCCCAAGAACTGTTGGTAAACTCGATAGCATTATATTCGTCTGCGGTACCGTTGTAATAGATCTCTATCGTTATGTCTCCGCCCGAAGTGAACGAGCCGAATGCGTCTTTGGCTATTTGTTTGACGGATTTATTCAGCCATACTGTTTGGAGCGACGTGCAGTTAAGGAACGTGGCGCCGTATAATAACTTAATATTGCCGAGCATTCTGAACGTCGCCAATTTCCCACAACTTTGGAATGCGGCGTCGCCTACTGACTCGCACGTTTCGGGAACGGTGAACTCGGTCAATGCCGTGCCGGTAAACGCTACTCTTCCGATTTTTTTAAGCTCCGCAACGCTGCTCATATCGAAGTCGGTCAACGCTGCGCACGAATCGAAAGCATAACCCATAATATAATTGAGCGCAGGACCGCAAACTACCTCCGTAAGAGCAGTGCATTTGCCGAATGCTCTGCCGCCTATAACGGAGACATTATCGCCCGTATATACTTTTGTCACATTCGAGTCTTGGAAACCGCCGCCGTTAGCCTCGAAAATCGTCTCGTCGGCAGTCGGCGCGCTCTTAATGCGCGTAATCGGCAAATACGCGCCCTCGCCCTCGTTAGCCTCTTCAGAGAAACGGAATCCGGGGATATAAACTTCCGTAGACGTTCTTTCCGTACCGTCGGAGACCTGAATATATTCGTCGCCGCCGTCGCTCATCATGTATTCGTAAGTAAGCCCCGCAGTTGCGACTTCGACCGTAAGTTCTTCCTTATCCGATCCGACTGAAACTTCCACGGTCGCTTTGCCCGCTTTGACTGCGGTAACGGTAAGCCGACCGTCCGCATACGTTGCGGTTGCGACCTCGGGGTTTTTGGATACGGCTTCCACGGTATCGGACGCGCCTGCCGAGACCGCTATCTGCGCGGTGTTGCCGTCGCCCGTGTCGTCTATACATACGTACGCTTGCGCAAGATACGCCGCGGGAACGACCGTTACGGTCTTGCTGCCGCTTACGCCGTCGGCGGTTGCGGTTACGGTCACCGAACCGGGCGCAACGCCCGTGAGAACTCCCGACGCGCCGAGCGTGGCATATTCGCTGCCCGACGTTATCTTCCAGCTTACCGATTTTTCCGAAGCGTTCGCGGGCGTTACCGTCGCCGTAAGCGAGATATTTTCGCCCACTTTAACGGCGTCTTCGCCGGCTACCGTCACAGACGCAACGTCGATTTTTTTGGCTTGACCGCACTTGTCGCATTTGTTGTCCGCGCCGAAAGTATGATTTTCGGACTCGGTTTTGTAATCGTCTTCCGAACACTTGCCGTAGTGCGTTACGAACCCTTCGGTTATGTACGTAAGATGATCGTTGTGGTCGTGCGCGGGCGTTTTGTCGCATGCGGCGAAAGCTCCCGCGCTCAACGTTACTGCGCCCGCGCAAAGAACCGCGAGCAATTTTTTGCTTGTTTTCATAAAATTTTTACCTCCGTGTTTTTATGAAATACGATTTTATCGATCGGTCTCGTTTTCTCCGATCGGTTTGTTGACTTTGTTGTTGCCGAAGTATCCCCACACTTCCATGCCGACCCAAAACGCTATGCTCACTATGCAAAGCGCCATGAGCGTAGGCACTATTCTGTCGAGATAGTACTGCCATTCGGGTTGGAACGTGAGTATTCTCGTATTCGCGCTGAGTCCGTTCATGGCGTTGGAATGCACGACAGAATAGAGAATGTTATGGGTCGCGTCGCGCATAGCCCAAACTATATTTGCGTACTCTCGCGTGTTGTATTTGTTCTCGTTGTCTCTGAGCACGCTCGCCGTGCCGAGCGGCAGATCGTTGCCCGCCAACAGACAGGACGGCAGGTTCATGTGCGGATTGCCGTTTGTTTCGGGGAACCAGCTGTCGGTGACGCAGTACCCGACCATGCCGAACTCGCCGCGAAGCACCGTGTTCAAGAACGTATGGTGGGGCGCGGCTACGGGACCGAGACGGTTGAGCGAAGTCATAACGCCTTGCACGCCGCCTTCCTCGATAGCGATTTGGAACGGACGCAGATATACTTCTCTGATCGTCTGCTCGTTAGCCCAACTGCTCGAGCCTATTCTGCCCGCTTCCTGTTCGTTGAGCATGCAATGTTTCAGGAGCATGAACGAGCCTTTTTCTTCCATACCGATATTGATCTGCGCGACGCTCTTGCCCGTAAGCACGGGGTCTTCGCTGTAATAACCGTAAGTTCTGCCGTTGTACGGCGAGCGGTGAATATTCGCGCCCGTGCCGTACAATCCCGTATAGCCCGACCACAAACAGTCCTCGCCCCACTGCAATCCGTACTCGTACAGCAACGCTTTGTTGCGCGTCGCCGCAACGATACCGTTATCCGCATATGCGGCGGGATGATCGTTCTTATCGGGATCGGCGAGCTTGCTCGCAAGTCCGGACGGATCGGACGCGTAGCTGCCTATAACGCCGAGATCGGAATCCTGATCGTACGTACGCGGCTTGCTTATGCTCGTCATTACGGCTGTAAAACCGTAACCGTTCAAGAGCAAGTTCGCCATTTCCCGATATGTAAGCTGATTCAAAAGCTCGTCCCACTTTGCGTCGTCGTAAGGAATGGGATTACCCTCGTCGTCCGCTCTGAGGTCTATGAGCTGCCACGCCGTAGCCGAAGAACCCATTACGGGCAGATCGCCCGCTACGCCTTCCGCCGTTTGAGTCATTGCGCTGCGCAAAGCGGGGGTCATGGTCACTCGGTAATAATTGTCGGTAAGCGTGCCGTCTGCGGTAAATCCGAACTTGACGGTCCCCGCCCAATCGTTTCTCGAAACGTACGAAATGTTCTTGTCCGTGTCGTTGACCAAAGTATTGAGCCTGAGATCGACGTCGTCGAAACGGTTGACAATCTCCGTGCCGTTAGCCGAAGTCGAATATTTTTTATAGATACCGTCCGCATCGCGCACTTCCGCCGTTTTCACAAGCGCGGGATCGCCGCTCGCTGCCGCGCCGAAAGGATCGGTCATGCCCGTTTTGTTTTTAGCCGCGAGGATATTGTTCGTCGCGTCGTGCGCGTCCGTGCCGACGGTGAAATAGTAAACGCCGTTTTCCGCTATATACGTGCGTTCGCCGTAGCTGTCGTAACACGCGAGTTCTCTGCGCGGAACGGTAAACTTAACGGTTTCTCCGTCGCCGCCCGCGGCGAGCGTTTCGGTTTTGGCAAAGTCGATCAGCTCGACCGACGCTTTTTCGATGCCGTTCGCCTTGTCGTAATCGGTATACGGCTTTTGCAAAAACAGCTGCACGGCGTTTTTGCCGTCCATACCGCGCACGTTCTTGACGACTACCGAAATTTCAAACGAGTCGTTTTCGGCGTCGAACGACATTTGCATATCCGAATACTCGAAATCCGAATAGGACAAGCCGTAACCGAACGGATAAGCAACAGCGTCCGAGTACACGAAATCGCCTGCGGAGGGAACGCCGAGCACCGTATCCTCGTACCGCGTCTCGGTATAACGGTACCCCGAATATATGCCCTCGCGGTAAACTACCGAGCCGTAATCGCTCGCACCGTTGAAAGGATACGCCGAATAATGGTTCGCGCTGTCGTGATTATAAGAATACGCGCCCCAGTTTGCAAGCACTGGATTGAGATAGTGATTTTTCCAGAACGTGTCCGCAAGCTTGCCCGAAGGATTGACCTTGCCGACGAGAATTTCGCCGACCGCCTTCGTACCCGCGCTGCCCGTCGAACCCATATAGATCAACGCGTCTACGTCGTACTTATCCTCGAAATCGCAAGCGACCTGATTGGTCGTGTTCATGATCACCACGATCTTATCGAAAACGCCGTTCGCTTTTTGCGCTTTCAGATTGGAAAGCACGTCTTCCTCGCGCGCGGAAAGTATAAGATAGTTGCCGTTCTTTCCGTCGAAGCCTCTGCTTACTTCGCCGAGATCGCGCAGTTGCACGTCCGTCGCCTCGCCGCCCACGCGCGAAACCACGAATATAGCGGTTTTGTAATCCGCGGCGATCTTGCTTTCGGGCAGTTCGGACCACGGTGCTTCGTTTATGCTGTAGACGTTTCCGAACGACGTGCTGTTATACAATGATTTTCTGCCGTAATCCGAGTTCGCGTACCAATCGTAAAGCTCGGCGTTCACGATAAGTCCCGCATCGGTCAAACCCTGTTTGAACGATATTGCTCCGTCCGCCTTGTCCTGACCTTCGCGGTAACCCGACACGACGGGTTTTGCCGACGACGCGCCGAAAAGGCTTACCTTAGCGCCCGCCGCGAGCGGAAGCGCGTTGTTTTCGTTCCTCAAAAGCACCGCGCCTTCTTCCGTCATTTTTTGGGAAAAGTAAAAGCCCTTGCCGCGCACTTCCTTGACGGAGTTGTAATCCGATTGATAAAAATCGGAAGCTCCCGCATCGTCCTCGCCGTCGATATACACGATGTTATTCCCGCCGCCGCCGAGAAAACTCGTAACCTCGTTTTCGTTCGCGTTAGCGATAGTCGCGCCTACCGCAACGATGCCGAAACACAATGTAAACACAAACATCATTGCTTTGGATATAGGCGTAAGTATTTTTTTGATAAGCGCCGTCTTTTTATTCACGATACCGCCTCCCGTTCCGTCGATTCGGACGTTTTTACTTCGGTCTTTCTGCGCTGCGCAAAAAATGACGCAACAATTGCGAGCACAATGTTTATAAACGATGCGAACACGATAAACAGAAAGTCCGAACCCATGTATTTGAATATACCGCCCAAGCTGATGTCGCCCGCTTTGAACAGTTTATCGGTAACGTCGTAGTACACGGTGTTTATAAACATGAGCAGGAACAAAAGACTGAATACAAACGTAACTACGCCCGCGTATTTATCCGTATATTTGAAAAAGCACATAGCGAATGCGGCTGCCGCAAAGAACGGGATTATCATCACTCCCGCCTCGAAATAGCTCGGCTGGCTTACGTACGCCGACAAATATACGAACGGCAGAACTATCGAAAACACCGTCGCGGGCAGCAACAGCCAAAACCCTACGCCGCGCGCTTTTACAAACCCGATAAATTTCTCTTTGAAATTATTCATGCCGCGCCTCCTCTAATTTACCGTTATCGAAACGGATGCTTTCGCGCCGCCGTACGATACGGTGATCTTGGTGTCGTTTTTCGTAAGCGGTCTGTCGCCGCAACTGAATACGCACTTGGACGGATCGACGGTCTTGCCCAAAAGATATTCGTGATCGTCCACTGCGTACATGGCGTATATGCTCATGCCGGCAGGATCGAACTTCTCCCCCGCGGCGTATTCGCACTTATCCGGCATACTGTCGAAATTGAGCGCGGATACCGTGCCGGGCGTATAGAACACGCCCACTACTTCTATCTTCATCGGGCGCGCGCTGCCGTTCCCAAGCTCGCCGTTGGCGCTGTTCGGATTTCTTACCTTGATAAACTGATCGAGCAAGTTTACATCGAAATCTTTGGTCGCGGTAACGGTCAGCGTTTTTATCTCGCCGGGCGCGACCGTTACTTTTGAATAATCTTTATCGCCGTCGATACTCCAGCCTATCTCTATCGGATCGGTATAGTGATCGGGATTTGTGATGTTCTTGATTATGTAGCACACCTTTCTTTCGACGTTCGCCTTGAACGGCACATACAGCGGAAATCTCTGATACGCGCCCCAACCGTGATCGTAATCCCATTCGTAGTCCGCGCCGTATATCAAGCCTTGACCTTTGTGGTTGTTCACGTAGTCGAGATCTTTGGTATATTTGGCGGGGTCTAATTTGATACTGTCGTTCTCGTTGGTCTTGGCTTTGAACGTTATCTGCGTATACGGTTTGCCCGCAGCTTTGTCGGTCGAACCTTCCGCGCCGTATAGATACGTGCCGATATACGCTTGCGCGAGACTGCCCGCCTCTTTCTTGAGGTTGGGCGCAACGATCGAAGCCGTGTGCTCGTCGGGCATGGCGATCTCGGCATCGCATAGCGCGCACGTCGTTGTCACTTCGTAATCCAAAACGGACGTGGCGCCGTCTTTGACGCGCACATTGAAATTATCCGACGGCACGTGATCGCCCAACGGCAGTTCTTCCGCCGCCGCGGTCTCGTACAAACCTTTCTCGAGAGAGTACCCGAACAGCCTGTCGCACTTTTTGCATCTGTACGTATACCCATGTCCGTGCTCCAAGCACGTCGACGCGGTCTTTTCGGTTTCCACCGCAAGATCGTGCGCGCAATAGTTGCAGCCGGCGAACGCAAACAAACTCAAAACAAGCAAAGCGACCGATAAACATATCGCAACGGTTTTGCCTGTTTCAGAAAAAGCTCTCATTATATTCTCCTTAATGCAATCTTTGTTGATCGGCGAATTTCGAGTACAATAATAAAGACGAAAACGCATTTATGCTTTTTCGCTTTTCTCGAAAAACGCAAACGAAGAGAGTGCCGATGCAATATAGCCGCATCGGCTTCGCTGTTTTTTATTGCTTTACTCTAATCCTCCTATTTCGGCGACCGCATGATCGCGGTGTGGAAATCCGTGCGAAGCCGTGCGCCGATCTTGCGCGCGATCCGACCGAAAATCCCTATTGGGCACAATATCCGAAAGACTTCGAGCCGTCGCGCTACTAACAGCCGCAATATGCGACCGACTATTTCGGCAGACAGCCCAAAAGTCTTACAACCAAACCGAGCCTCATCACTTTCCCGCAAGTGAATAGGATAAGATTGATTACCTTTATAATAGCACCCCCCCCCCCCGACTTGTCAAGCAGTTTCGTATATTTTTTTCGTAATTATTTTCACGCACGAAAAAGCCTCGACATCCCGAGGCTTGTATACGCTGCGCGTCGGCTTATTCGTGTCGACGTCCCAACTGTTTTATCTTGCTTTTTTTAGTCGGCGTGAACAATCTGAACGCTATAACGGTCATGTCGTCCTTGGGCGTTCCTACTATTTCGAGCGCACGCTTTAAGATAGCGTCGGCGGTCTTTTCGGGATTGAACGGTTCAAGCCCGTTTATGAACGACGGCAACTCGTCGCCGACGAAACAGTCGCCGACTCCGTCGCTCACGGCAATATACATTTGCCCGGGGTAAATACGCTTGCGCGTCACGTACGGACGCATTTCGTCGAGCACGCCTATAGGCAGCGAGCTGCCTTCTATCTTGAGCACGGTGTCGCGCGTTTTGATATAGCACGGCGGCGCGCCGATCTTGATAATATCCACGCTCGCATCGGACAGATCGCACACCGCTATATCCGCCGCGGAGTACCGTTCGCCGTCAGTCTTTAAGAACTTGTTTACGCCCGACAGCGCGGACTCCGAATCGAACCCCGCCCGATAAAAACATTCTATGAGCCGTACAGCCGCATCCGAGCATGCCGATGCGTTTTCGCCCGTACCCATACCGTCGACGAGCGCCGCCAAAAATTTCTCGCCTTTCGCGCCTTTGTCTCCGATCGCGTTCCCTCCCGAACCTACGTTGCTCACGCTCTCGCCTATGCGCTTGAACGTATAGCTGTCTCCGCTTACGCCCGATTTGCTCACCCCCACTCGCGCATACACCGCGTCGTACATCGGACGCTTTTTGAGCATTGCGACGCTCCACCCGAACGACGCGGATCTTTCGAGATCGGTCAAAACGTACGGGGCTTTCATACACGCGGAAACGGCTTTGCGTATTTTCTCTCTTTCCGCCCTGTCGCTGCGCACGACCGCAGTCACGCCGTCGCGGGTGACGAACGCATCGGCGCACTCCACGCCGCACAAGCCAAGCTCGTCCTTTATCCGTTTTTCGGCGTCGCCGTCGAACCCTACGGGCTGGGCTTGATTCAAGCCGAGCTTCGTCAAAACCTCGTGCACGGCGGCGAGCCGTTCCGTGACCACCGCTTTGGCTTTTGCATCGCACTCGTCGGCTTTTTCCGCGGCGCGTTTCTTGTCCGCGAATTCCGCCGCCACGCTCGCCACGTCGGGCGCGCATCTGCACGAACGCGAAAAAAACTCGGGCAGCTCTGCTATTATCCGTTCCCCGCCGGACGCAAGCTCGGCAAGCTCGCAAAACGCCTTGTCCGCATCTTCGCGCGGGCAGACTCCGTTCTTCGGGCAATACGGACAAACTTTATCCGACAATGCTTTGCCGAGCGCGCAATAATCGGGCACGGTCTCCGAAAACGCATTCATCAACCGCGCCGTCTCGTCGAACACCGCCGCAAGCCGCAGCATTCTGTCGCCCGCGTCGGCTTTTATCCTGTTCACATAGTACCGTACGGCAAGCCGCGCCCCGCCGTCGAAATCGAAATACTCGCGAATGAATTTGACCGTTCGGCGCGGCAGCACCAATACGGGGAACGCACCCGCGGCGCACATGAGCGCGTTCCACCCGACAGCCGCGGGCGGCACATAAAACAATACCGAAAACGCCGCCACGCCGCCTATGCCGACGCACAAATATACGGGGCGAGGCAAGCTCAAAAACGCGCTCGTCAAAAGCATGCCCGCGGCAAACGCCAATCCCGTGTTCATGTCCGCCGCCACGGCGAGTCCTATCGCTATGGCGATGCTGCCGAACACGAGTTGTTTTTGCCCCATCGTACCCAACGCCGCACAGCTCAAAAACGCGAGCGCAAGCCCTACGTTTATCCCGCCGACGCTCGCGCGCCCGAACGCCAAACCGAATACGGCGAGCGTAACGCAAACCGCCGCGCCGTCGACGGGCGACAGTTTGAATGAAAAACACGCATGCACAAGCTCCGACATCCGCACCGCAAAATAGTAAAATACCGCGGACACGGCAAAGCTCGCAAGCGCAAGAGTTGGTTTTGCGAATATGCCGTAAAGCGCCGCTTCGACTACGAGCGCAAGCATAGAAAACGCGATACGCGCATACGGCTTGTCCAGCCGCGGACATTTGAGCGATATTATCTGCCGCAACAGCACAATCACCGCCACCGCGCCGCTTATGTATACCCGAATAAGCTCGAACGTGAATAAATATTCGCATGCGATATACAGCGCCGACACGAACGCCGTCAACGCCGCAGCCGCGCCGTGCGACATGCCGCGTCGATCGCTCCCGCACGAAAGCGCGCAATACATGGGCGAGCCGAACGGTGTTATGCCGTACAGCCGCGCCCCGCTGCAAATAACTATTAAAACTGCCGCCGACAGCTCGCGGGCGGTGTGCACTTTTTTCATACCGACACGTTATAACATATTCGCCGTGCCGTTTAATGCCGAATTTTGTCCCGACGCGACGGATATTGACCGCTTGCCCTTAGATAATATGAAAGCACTCCGTTTACATACTTTTGATGCCTATGCGTCGTAGACGTTATTCGTCCCAACCTTTACTTATTTTTTTCTTATAACCGCAACGCCTGTCGTTTACACATATGTAATACGTCCCGTCATAGCTGTGCTGCACAGTAAGTTCTGCACCGCATAGCGGACAATGTTCCGCTATATCGCGAGACATATTGCGTATGTGCATATCCTCACTTATATGCAATCGCGTGTACAAATCGACTAATTTTTTATAATATTCGCGCATTTCGGTTGACGACAGCCGAAAATCAGAGCCTTTGTTTATGTGTTCGTTCAACTCCGACAGATAACAAATTTCGTCGGATTCTATATGTATATCGGCATCACCTGCAAAAACAACAACGTTATGATAAATCCTCTTTTTTATTCCCATGCAATTTTTCAATTTGGATAAATGCGCTTGATTTTGCTTAATAGGGTTATTATGAGTATTTTCGCAACGTCCGCAAACTTGCAACCATTTATCTCCGTCTTTATCACCGTATACCGCGCCCGCCCAATTTTTAGTTTCTATTACCCATATGCCGCATCTGTTTATGCAAATATGATCTATGTCGAATGAATTACCCAACCCGTACTCTATCGTAAACTTATTGATTACATACTTTTCGCCGTCTATATTTTCACCAAGCACGCTTCTTACTCTGCGCTCGCCTTCTTCGCCCTTTAATTTTTGCGGCGATAAGTATCGTCGACGTGAAAAAAACTGAGTGTTGCGTCGGTCGTATTCCCTATCACGTGACTTTTTTACGGATATAACAATCGCCACAACCGCAATAACGGTTATAACAAACAAAACCGCCGATATTATCAATATAGTTTCCAATGCCGACATATATTTATATATTATCACAAAAAACGGTTTAATGCAACACCGAGAAGTATATCCGAAAAAATATAATTCTCCAAAAAGACTTGACAAACCGTTAATAATACAATATAATATATCAAGCGTCGTGTCAAAAACGCGAAGCTTAAATTAAATAATCAGTAAATGGAGAAGTACCCAAGTGGCTCAAGGGGCTCCCCTGCTAAGGGAGTAGTTCGGTAATACGGAGCGCGGGTTCAAATCCCGCCTTCTCCGCCAAGAGCATCCAATTTGAACCCAAGCGGTTGAAAACGGGTGCTTTTTCTATTTTTGCGGTATTCGCGCAATTCAGTCAAATCATCTTTGTCGAGTTTGAATTTAAGCGGAGTTTGCGGCGACGTGTTATAAAAGATATAAACACAATCGTCAAATAAAACCACACGGTATATGAACGAGTTGAAAAACTCGTTCTTTTCTTCGTCGTTAGAATATTGCTTCCGAGCAAAGTAAGTCAAGAACGCTTTTACCTTCTCATAATCGAGCGGCTGTATTTGCCGTGCTTTTTCTACCGCAATCTTGCTTTCCAATTCGTCGTGTTGTCGTTCCAATTCAAGCAATTTTTCTTTCGTGGACTTGGTAACTATACCTGCGGCAATCGCCGAAAGAAAACCGTCTATCGCTTTTTGCACTTGCTTTTGTTCCTTTTCAAGCAATGCAAGCGTATCGGATTTTTGTAAACCTTCGTTGAATTTTTCAGTAACAGCAACCGCGAGCTTGTCTATAATGTTAGGTTTTAGTACATATTCAACTGTCTTGCCGAATACCAAATCTTCTAGCTTCTCTTTTGTAATGTTGGACTTGTTACATTGTTCTTTGTGAAGCTTGCGGTTAAAACACTTGTAGTAGCAGTAGACTTTTCCCGTATGGCTCGTTCCGTCTTCCGCAGTCATAAGCGTACCGCAGTTGCCACAAAACAATTTTCCGCTAAGTATGTATTCGCTGTGTCCTTGTACGGTCTTTTGCTTATGTCGTTGGTTATCCATTATCTTGTTACAAAGAGTAAAGGTTTGTTCGTCCACAATCGCAGGCACTATGTTGGTGTAGGTAGTGCCGTTACTTATAACTACGCCCATATACTTGCTGTTGCGGATTATCTTGGCAAAAGAGTTGACCGTGAACTTCGCACCGGTTTTGTTGTGTATGCCTTGCGCGTTTAATCTATCTACTATGCTTTTCGCTTTCTCTCCGTTCTTGTACCGCTCGAACATATCTTTTACAATCGGCGCTTCAATTGGGTTTATAGTCCATCTTTTGTCCACGATGTCGTAACCGAACAGCTTGTAGCCGCCGATGAAATAACCCTTTGAAAGACTTTCTCTAATACCGCGTCGCACCTTTTGGGAAAGCTCAGCGGAGTAGTATTCAGCCATACTTTCGAGTACGCCTTCTATGAGAATACCGCTTGCATCTTCGGTTATATTCTCTTTTGCCGAAAGTACGCGCACACCGTTTTTCTTTAATTTCGCTTTGTAGTTCGCGCTGTCGTAACGGTTACGAGCAAAGCGGTCGAGTTGGTAAACAAGAACATAATCGAATGTCTTTTTCTTGCTGTCTTCAATCATTTGCAAGAAGTTAGGACGCTTGTCCGTCGTTCCCGTCAATGCTCGGTCTATGTATTCTCCAACTATAAGTAAGTCGTGTCGTTTGGCATAGTCATAGCATTCCCGAAGCTGACCTTCGATAGATTGTTCCGTTTGCGTGTGTGAACTGAATCTCGCATAAATAACCGCGCGTTTATTCATTATGTTCTCCTTTGCCGAATACTCTTTCGGGGGATAAGATAGAAGTATCTTCGTATTGCTTTACATAGTCAAGCAATATGTTCGCTAAAATCTGCGCGCTTGTTTCTATCTGTTCTTGTGTAATTTCATAGTCTGTTTGTTGTGTTGTACCCGTAGCCAAATCTACGGATAAAAAGTTCTTGCTGAAAATAGTTTAGTCCTTTGTGGACGTCGAGCAATCCTGTTATTTTTCCTCGCTACCATCCATAAGGAAGAAGAGTTACTTTTTCTCCGATATAAAGAAATCGTCGTAGCCATCCATAGTCTTGGCAAGAGAAGTATCCGTTTCGGCGGCTTCGTCAATCAATGCCTTAAATCCTGCTTCGATGAGTTGCACTTTGGTAAAACCGTACTTTGCCAAGAACTCGTTTATTTCTTCGGCATACTTTCGCGGTACGCTCGTACCCCAAATCATATACTTCGCTTTTCTTTCTTCCTTATGCTTTTCTTCATAACGCTTGTCTTTAATAGACCTGTCTGTTGCCATTGTTCTTATCCTCCGTAGGGTAAATATATATAATCGTATATATACGACTGTGTATATTTTACTCTACTAAGAGTTGTTTGTCAAGGGTTTATCCGCTGATATTTGCACCTCCTTAAAATATCCCTCTACTTAACCAAGCACACTTTTTTCAAAAAGTTCGGGGTCTAACGTAAAATTTCCTTCAAAATATTTTCCCCTCTACTATACCAAGGACAGTTTTCTTGAAAAGTTGACGGTCTATATTGAATTTTCTTCAAAAATTTTTCTTACATCTCTATATCTCCTAGGACACTTTTGTGCAATTCACAACCAAAACAGCTAAAATTTTCTACGACAAAAGAATCGGGTTTCCCGATTGCTTACCTACAAAAGACACTTTGGTGGACTTTTCTTTACCTGCTTTGTTCCGTTACTGAATACGCACCAAAGTAAAGGCTAAAATCCAATAGAAAAGACTTGCTTTCAACCCGCGATTATTTTGGGAAAATAGCCAATAAAACACTGTTTTTGCAAGCAGGTTAAGGAAGGTGGTATATTTCCACCTTCGAGCGGCAACAAGCGGGAAACCCGCTTTTGTGGTGTGTGCTTAAATAAATAACGGAATCGGGTTTCCCGATTGCTGTTCTCTCAAAATAGATCAAAACTCGATTTTGGCTATTTTCTTTACCTGCTTATAAAAACCATACCGATAGCCAATATATAAAGCCTTGCATCATAATTGTTTCTCTTGCGAAATTCGACATTTTATGCTATAATAGCTATGTATAGTTTTTTGTGCTTACAAGGAGAATGATTATGGCTAAAGAGAAAGAAAAAACGATGTCGCTCGAAGACGTGCTTTGGGAGTGCAGAGTATCTTTGCGCGGCGTGGGTAGTTTGGATAAAAACAGAGATGCCGTTATCAGTCTTGTGTTCTTGAAATTTGCGGGCGAAAAGTTTGAAAAGTGCCGCGAACAGATTAAAACACAGTATGGCGACAATCCCACATTTTTGGAAAGCCCTACTTTCTACAATGCCGAAAACGTGTTCTACCTAAAAGAATCGGCGCGTTGGGATTACATAGTCAAAAACGCAAGTCAAAACGATATAGCCGTAATTATCGACAAGGCAATGGCAGATATGGAAAATGACAATCCGTTACTTGCGGGTGCGTTATCCAAAAATTTGTTCTCTACTCTCGGCGCGGATAAAAACAAAATCAAAAGCCTTATCGACAGCGTAAATCGCATTGATGAAAAACGGTTTCACGAAGAAGATTTAATCGGCAGAGTGTACGAATATTTCTTGCAAATTTACGCAGCCTCCGGAACGAAAGAAGACGGCGAATTCTATACACCCGCTTGCATTGTTAAACTTATCGCCGAGCTTATAGAGCCGTTTGACGGCATTGTCTATGACCCCTGTTGTGGAAGCGGCGGAATGTTTGTGCAGTCGATGAAATTCGTGGACAAGCACAACGGCAACCGCGACAAAGTTTCCATTATAGGGCAAGAGAGCGTACAAGAAACGTGGCGGCTTTGCAAAATGAATCTTGCCATACGCGGCATTTCTCACGACCTCGGCAAGACGAATGCTTCCACTTTTACCGCAGACCAGCACAAGGATTTGAAAGCCGATTACATTATGGCAAACCCGCCGTTTAACCTTAAAAAATGGCGTGCAGAAAACGAACTTGTCGGCAACTACCGCTGGAAAGGCTATTGCGGACCGCAAGACGCACCGCGCATATCCAACGCCAACTACGCGTGGATTTTGCATATGATAAGCAAGCTCGACACAAGTCACGGCATTGCGGGATTCTTGCTCGCCAACGGTGCTTTGGGTGATATGGACGATTACGAAATCCGTAAGAACATATTGCTCAAAGATAAAGTTGAAGCCATTATCGTATTGCCACGCGATATGTTCTACACTACCGATATTTCCGTCACGCTTTGGATTATCAATATGAACAAGGGCGCAGGAACGATAAACGGCAGACAAGTACGCAATAGAGAAAACGAAGTATTGTTTATGGATTTGCGCACTTGGGATAGCAACGTGGAAGAAATTACGATAGATAAAGGCAAGCGCAAGAAGAAAACCGTATTATCGGATACGCAGATAGCACAAGTCAAAGAAGTATATACGAATTGGCAAAGCGCAGACAGAACGCTTTATAGTGACGTCCCCGAATTTTGCAAATCGGTTAAAGTCAAAGAAAGCGATTTGACTGCGGAAGAAAAAGCAAACGGCGTAGTTACGATTGAAAAACAAAATTACGCGCTTATGCCGAGCAAATATATTGAGTTTATCGACCACGACTTGGATGTCGATTATGCCGCCGAAATGCAACGTATCCAGAAAGAAATGCAGGAAGTCATTAAGCAAGAGAAAGAGTCGCAAGAATTACTCTCTTCCGCTTTCAAGGGGATTGGCTATGGCATTGACTAAATATAAGCTCGGTGAGTTGATAGAACTTTGCGATTTGCGAAACACCGACGAAGCCTATACCCTTGAAAATGTAAAAGGTATATCGATTCAAAAATATTTTATCGAAACGAAAGCGGATATGGAAGATGTATCGCTTCGCCCATACATTTTGGTTAAACCCGACTATTTTGCGTATGTGCCTACCACTTCTCGCAATGGAAATAAAATTACGATAGCGCATAATACATCATTGGAAACTTATATTGTATCATCTTCCTACATAGTCTTTTCGGTAAGGCGGCGGGACATTGTGTTGTCCGATTACTTATTTATGTATTTTAACCGCCCCGAATTTGACCGATACTCACGTTTTCATTCGTGGGGCTCGGCACGCGAAACCTTCGATTGGGACGCTATGTGCGATATGGAAATAGAGTTGCCCTCTATCAAAGTCCAACAAAAATACGTAGATATTTATAATGCAGTTATTGCAAATCAAAAGGCTTACGAAAAAGGTCTTGACGACTTAAAACTCGTCTGCGATTGCTTTATAGAAGACCTGCGCCGCAAGCTGCCTTGCGAAAAAATCGGGGAATACATTCAAAAATGCGAAGAAAGGAACGATGATTTATCTATTAAGCTTTCGCGTGGTGTAGACGTAAATATGCAATTTATCCCTGCAAAAAGAGAAGCAGAAGATAAGGAAAGCACCTGCGTTGTGCGAAACGGACAGTTTGCATTTAATAAAGTTGTAAAATGCAATGGAACAAAACTTCCGATAGCTATTAGGCGTGGTGAAGATTGTATCGTTTCGGGTTCATATCAAGTATTTGAAGTACGTGATAAAGAAAAACTAATACCCGAATATTTGATGTTGTGGCTTGCAAGAGCCGAAACACAACGATATTGCGGCTTTAACGCATGGGGTTCAACACGCGATGTATTTGATTACGATGAACTGTGCCAACTTTCATTCCCTATTCCCGATATATCGGTTCAACAATCCATTGTAGATATATATGATCAATACATAACCCGAAAAGAAATCAATGAAAAACTAAAATCACAAATCAAAGACCTTTGCCCTATCCTCATCAAGGGTTCTATGCAAAGAGCATAAGGAGAAAAATATGACCAACGATGAGTTAAACGAATATATTAAGCACTACTTGGAAGAAGACAAAACCCATAGCGCTATTATGCTCACAGCTCCTTGGGGAACAGGCAAAAGCTATTATATACAAAATAAGCTTATGCCTTTTATTGATTCAGACGAAGAAAAAAGGTGCATAGTCGTTTCACTCTACGGTCTTAAAGATTTACACGAAATCAGTAAGAGCATATATTTGGAGATACGAGCAAAAGCGTTTGCAAAAAAGTCTGAAAAATTGTCAACAGGTAAACTTATCGGGAAAACTATAATCAAAGGCATTGCAAGCTTCTTTAATGTTGATTTATCGATGAAAGAAGAAGATTTGCAAAAAATGTATGAATCGATTGATTTGACCGGAAAACTGATTATTTTAGAAGATTTGGAACGTTCTAATATTGATATAATCGAAATTATGGGTTACGTTAATAATCTTGTAGAGCAAGATGGCGTTAAGGTTTTATTGGTGGCAAATGAGGAAGAAATAATAAAAGAAGAAAAGCAAAAGATTGAGTCGGAATCGGAAGCGGTTAAGAATATTTTAGACGGATATAGCAAGCAAAAAGAATTACCGAAATTAAAGGAAGACGCAAAGGACTACTTACATATAAAAGAAAAAACGATAAGCGATACTATAAATTTTGTTGCTCCGTTAAGCGAGTCTATTAAACAAATAATGGCATCTTTTGATTGCGAGTATTTTGATACATTGTTACAAGAGAAAAACAGCGATATAATAAAAGAAATAATCGGAAAAATCGGAAATCAGCAAAATATCAATTTGCGCTCTTTTATATTTGCTTGTCAAAAAACAACAGATATTTTGAATTACGGTAAAGAACAAAGAAATATTGAATTTGCCAAAGCATTGCTGTTGAGCAATGTAGCGTTTTCTATTAAATTCAAAAGTTCCGATAATGTTAAATGGAAAAACATATTGTATACCGAGGCTTTGACAAAGTTTGGCTGTACATTTTATTGTAGTTACAATTATATTTTTAATCAAGAAATCGACATAGAAACAATTCGACAAGAAGAAAAAGATTATTTGCGCAGTAAAAAATTGCAAGAAGAAAAAAACAATCAAGACCAAGATTTTCAGGTGTTGTCAATCTTTTATTATAAAACAGAAATAGAAATTATTGAAGCGGTCAAAAGAATACGTGATAGATTGAAAATAGCAAATGGCATATCTCCTACTACATTTGGTGAACTTGCAAACTATTTGATTGCGGTTAAACCTCTTATAGATTGCGTTAATGTTATAGATGAATGTAAGCAACTTATATTAACGCAACTTCAAAGCTGTGAAAATGACGTAAGAATCCATATCGCACATCATAACGGCATTGAACTATGGGAGCAATCACAAAAAGACGAATATAGTGAGTTTACAAAGCAAATGTTAGACGCAATAAATCTTGGAAACGCCAAACAATTAGAATTTGATTACACAATAGATGATTTACGTGAATTTAGCAATCGGCTGTGGGATTATCGGAACAAGTATAGTCATCAAAATCCTACGATAAAATTGAAAGCGGATTTGTTGGTAGAATTGCTTAAAAAATGTACTGCATACGACATACATCAAGTACGTCTTATGCTAAAAACAAACTATGAAAATCCACAAGGAATTACGGACACTACAAAAGAAGAAATACAAGACATAAGAAATGCAATAGAGCAACTACTCAACCATAATGAATTTGATAGCATACAAAAATGGCAAATTCATTGGATAGTTAATGATTTGAATAGAATTTTAGAATCTATTGAAGGATAACCTTATGAACTACCAATTTACAAAAGGGCAATTTAACGAAGCGGAGCTTGAAAGCGCTATAATCGAACTTTTCAAAGCGCAGGGCTACGATTATATGCTCGGCGATACTATCGAGCGCAAGTACGAAGATGTTTTACTTTTGGACGACTTGCGTGCATATTTATTCGAGCATTACGCGGATAAAAATTTGACCGAAAGCGAAGTGCAAAAGATTATCAACCGCATTTTACTTATTTCGTCTACACCGCTTTATTCGGGCAATAAAGAAACATTTTGGCTTGTAAACGAGGGATTCGACCTTGTGCGCGACGATCCGAATGACATTGCGGTACATATCGATTTTATCGACTTTGAAACGCCCACGAATAACAAATTCAAAATCGTCAATCAATATTACGTTAAGGGGCAGTATATGCGTTGCCCCGATATGCTCGTATTTATCAACGGCATTCCCATGGCGATATGGGAATTTAAGTCTGCAATCAAGGAAGATACAACCATTCATGACGCTTGGGCGCAAATTACGCAGTATTATACGTTAGATATTCCAAACGTACTCAAATATTGTTTCTTGTCGGTAATTTCCGACGGCGCGAATACGCAGCTCGGAAGTATTTTTACGCCGTATGAGTTTTATTATACTTGGAACAAAGCGAACGAGCAAGATAAAGTAAGTAATGGTATAAGTTCGCTGTTTACTATGATTAAAGGCGTTTTTGCAAAAGACCGCATGATTGCCATTTTGCGCGATTTCGTACTCTATCCCGATAATAGCGATAAGCAAGAAGCAATTATTTGCCGCTATCCGCAATTTTTCGCCGCGAATAAAATGCTCGAAAATTTGAAAGCGCATAAAAAACCGCAAGGCGACGGCAAGGGCGGAATTTATTTTGGCGCGACCGGTTGCGGCAAAACGTACACTATGCTCTTTTTGTGCCGATTACTGGCAAAGCGATATAGCGACGTTTTCCATAACCCCACTATGCTTATTTTGGTAGACCGCGAGGATTTGGATAATCAAGCGTCCAAAATATTCGTAAATGCTCAAAAGTATTTGGGTGACGAAAAAGTGCGCAGTATAGAAAGCAGACAGGATTTGCGCGAAACTTTGCTTGCAAACAAGAGCGGCGGCGTATATATCACTACTATTCAAAAGTTTTGCGAGGAAACGGGGCTACTGTCCGAACGCGAAAACATCTTTTGCATATCCGATGAGGCGCACCGTACGCAGTTGAGTATTGGCAGTAAGCTGAAAAAGACCGATAAAGGCGTAGAAACCACTTACGGGTTTGCGCAGTATTTGCGGTGGAGTTTTCCGAACGCCACATATTGCGGCTTTACGGGAACGCCTATCGACGAGTCTATTGCGGCATTCGGCGATATTGTGGACAGCTATACGATGAAAGAAGCGAGCGATGACGGAATTACCGTATGTATAGCTTACGAACCACGCCTTGCTCGCGTTATACTTTCCGAGAAGGACGCGAAAGAAATACAGAAGTATTATAATAAATGCGCCGAAGAAGGCTCTACTCCCGAACAGATAGAAGAAAGTCAAAAGGCAATGTCGCATATTTCGGCGATACTTCGTCACCCCGATGTGCTGAAACGGCTTGCAAAAGATATTGTGGAGCATTATGAAAAGCTGTGCGCCGAAAAACCGAACGTCGTGCAAAAAGCAATGATTGTTTGTGCAGACAGATTGCTCGCGTTTAAGCTTTTGCAGGAAATTTTGTCCATTCGTCAAAGTTGGAGCGAAGCGAAAAAAGCCGAAAACGAAAGCGCGCTAAATAAAGAACAGCTCGACAAACTCAAAGCGTTACCGAAAATCAATCTTGTAGCTACACAGGGCGCAAAAGATAAAAAAGAAAATCGTGAATTGTTTGAACTTTGCGGAACAAGCGCGTATCGCAAAATGCTTGACGAGCAATTCAAAGACGACAATTCCAATTTTAAGATCGCTATTGTCGTGGATATGTGGATTACGGGTTTTGACGTTCCGTCGCTTGCGGTCATGTACATAAACAAGCCGTTGCAAAAGCACACACTTATTCAAACCATTTCTCGCGTGAATCGTGTGTTCGAGGGTAAAGACCGCGGCTTGGTCGTTGACTACATTGGCATTAAAAACGATATGATGGAAGCCGTCAAAAAATACGGTAGTCCGCAACAAAGCCCTATCGACGAGATAAATATCACACTCGGCATTTTCCGCAATCATTTGGCTATGCTTGATGATTTAATGGTAGTATTTAATGCGACTCGTTATTATACGGGCGCGCCGCTTGAACGGTTGTACTGCTTAAATGATGCAGCCGAATATGTGCAGTGCGATAAAGAAATGCAAGCGCGGTTTATGGGTTTATCCAAACGGCTCAAAAGCGCGTATCAAATCGTGTTCCCTTCCGGCGAACTGTCGGAAATCGAAATTGCAAAAGCACAGTTTTATATGGCTATTCGTTCGATTATTTATAAACAGACAATCGGCGACGCGCCCGATGCCGAAATCATGAACGGCGTTGTGGAAGAAATGGTGCGTAAAGCGATTACATGCACGGGCGTGGAAAATATATTCGACGACCATAATTCGATAGATTTGTTCAGCGACGAATTTCTCAAAGAACTTGACAAGGTAAAAATGCCGATTACCAAGTTTAACGCTTTGATTAAGCTACTGCGTAAAGCAATCGTGAGCTATGGGAGAACGAATAAAGCCAAGGCGTTGGAATTTGATGAGCGGCTTAAACGCGTGGTGGAAGCGTACAACAACCGCGATATGATTGTTTATACAAGCGAAGTCGTTGCCGATTTTATGGACGGCTTGTGCGATAAAATTATAGACATTTTCCATGACTTAAAAGAAGATAAAACATCTTTCGAGAAAATGGGAATATCATTTGAAGAAAAAGTTTTCTACGATATTTTGGTGCGCGTGCGCGACACGCACGGATTCGAATATGCCGACGAAAAATGTTTGGATCTCGCCAAAAAGATAAAACCCATTGTGGACGATAAGATTCAATATGCAAATTGGTCTACGCATGGAACTATCAGAAGTAAACTTGCAAGAGATTTAATTGTGCTTTTAGTCAACAATGGCTATCCGCCCGACGGACAACCCGAAGCAATAGACAAAGTTATCGCCCAAGCCGAAAACTTTAAGAAGTACAACTAAGATTTTTGGTAATAAATATGGATGCAAAGGTTTATCAAAAATATTGTGAATTGGTAAGTAAAACAGTTATTCCAACAGGTCTGAGCAAAGATGGAATGCTCTTATTAAAAAAACCTTTGGTTGATTTTGTCATTCAACATACCCCACGGCAATTGTATAAGTTCAGAGCTTGTAATGAGCGAAACATAGAAGCTTTCCGCAGTCAACAAATTTGGTTCGGTACAGGTTCTCAAATGAATGATGATTTCGACGCACGTTTATACTGTGATAAAGCTTGGTTATCAAATGCGTGGAAAACGCAAATAACCGATGACGGCAAATTAAGAGTTATTGCAGAATATCAAAAACAAGGTGCAATACCTCAACAAATACAAAAACTTTTTAATAGTGATATTTTGTCGGTAATAAATGCTAATGTAAGAAATATGAATTGGGATAAATTGAACGCCGAAACTATCTCAATCGTTGAAAAATTGATAAATGTTCAATTACCGTTTATAGATCAAGCCGAACAAACTTCAATGAAAATATCATCTTTTAGTGAAGATATATCATCACCATATATGTGGGGACATTATGCCGATAATAATTCGGGTTTTGCTTTGGCGTATGATTTTCGCAATGCAGTATATAATGAGCAAAATCTTCCTGTTAGTGAGCTTTACCCGATAGTTTACAATGATGAACTTTTAGATGCTACATATTTTTTAGGATACTTAATGCAATATACGATAGCAAGTATTATTGCTAACCTTTCTGGATTTCCTATGGAAATCTTTTATAACATCATAGATAATTTCATACAGTGTCCCGATTTATTTATGCAAATCAAATGTTTGATTCACAAGTCTACATTATGGGATAGAGAAAAAGAATGGCGAATGACATTAGCTCGCACCGCATCTCATGTTAAAAATGTATTTATTATAAAAAAGCCTTGCGCTATTTATTTGGGTAGAAAAATTAAAGATACAAATGAGCTAATATTGCGAAACATCGCTTATAAACAAAAAATTCCTGTTTATAAAATGACAATAGACGATACAAGCAAAGAATATAGATTAAGTGCAATTCATCAAAAGAACACAACTAAACAACTATCGTTGCAATAGTTACTATAGGTTTTTGATTATGGACTTTAACGCAAAAGAATTTTTAATGCAACTTGATATATTTTGGGGACGGTTGTTTGCTTACAATCATACCCTTATGAAACAATCCGAAGATAAAAAAGAATTCGGTTCCGAGTCTTTCATTGATGTTATAGATTTTTATTTAACGTCGCAAGCACAATGTTTTATAAAAGATTTTCTATTGCAGCATATCGGCAGTATGGGAATGCTTCTTACAGCACGTTGTTTTCTTGAAGGTTTGGCGTTAAAACGTATGTATGAAAAAGGCAAGATAAGCGAACTACAAGTTGAGCTATTACGCCATCAAGTACATATTATCGAATATAATTATTACAAAGAATTTGATGATATAGCCGATAAAATACTTTTGCCCGAAAAATTAGTAAAAGATTATGAAGATTCGGTTAAATTTTTTCAAGAAAGTTTAACCGAGAAATTTACCGAGGAACAGATAATTGATATAATCAAAACCAATAAACCTTTTTTATGTGATTTGCATACTAATTTCAGAAAAATAGTCGGGGAAAATTTAGGAGAAGATTACGCTAAACTGTATGGCTTATACAGCCAAGCTATTCACCCTTCAGTCAATGATTTTTATATGAATGAGGGCGTATGGCAGACAATTCCCGAAATATTACTTCTTACTATGGAAGAATATAAGACATTGCCGCTATCGCAACTATCGTTTAGTAATTACAGCACATCAATATACGCATCGGATATTACGCAAAGATATGAAGATTTAGTTCGACAAGAGTGTGAAATTTTAACTAACATAAGTAACGTATTTATAAGCTTCTTCGATAAAAATTACACTTCGGATACATTGATAAGTATAAATTTCTTAATGAGCGAGATGTGCTCTGATAAGCTACTTGGATTATGTGAACAAGTCAAATCCAAATGGAAGATTGCTTTGGATATGTTCTCCTCATTCTATAAATGTTATATAAAAGGCTTTCCGCACGAAGAATCGTTCAAATTGCTTGAAGAACACGAACGTGTGCAAATCAATCGAAATTTAGGACATACTTTTTCAACCGATCAAGCATATTCATATTATAAAACTCTCTACCCGAATGGCGTTAATCAAAACAAATTTGAAAAAGGATTTTTAACAAACAGTGGATATACTATTGACGCGAAAGGAAAAACTAAAAATCTTACCGCTATAGTCAAAGAATTTATAAAAAAATTTGCCAATCCTAACGTGATAGGATCCTTTGATAGAAGTATGCTATTAGACTATGTGGAAAGTCAAATGCTTTCTCACGCTAACGGATATATGTGGTATGCTAATCGTGGCGCTTGGGGCGAAGTGCACAATATAATTATCGGTATGGATATGTGCTTAATGTTTATCTTGGAATCTATTTTGGCTATGTTCAAGATGCATAAGTCCATTGAGGAAACCGATTACTATAAACAAATTATAAACATTGTACGGAATAGCTTAAAGCGAATTAAACCAATATGCGATGAAAAAGCAAAATTATTGCAAATCCCAGGCATTGCGATTTAATGGCTATAACTGCAAGCATATTCCAATATGCACTTTCCACACAAAAAGTTCAAATTCGGGTGCTTGTGTGCCGCCAATCGAAACCTAAAACGAACCACTGTTTGAGTGAATTGTTTTAGGTTTTTTCTTTTGCCTTTTTTCTATGGAATTGCACTGTATAAGGCCGTATAATGCCATAATCTATTTATGTCGTGATATTGTTGAAAATACCGTACGTTTGTGGTATAATATTTTTAATAAAGCGATAAAAGGCGGAATTTCGTTATGCGAGACGTAAAGATTGAAAATAAAATGTACAAAATTGCGAAGGATTTTATAGAGAAACGTTATCCTGCCGGTTGGGACGGCGCAGCAGTTATTCATACCGAACAAGGGCATTATTTTACAAGTGTAAGTATAGAAACCGCAAACGCATCGGCTGTATTGTGTGTTGAAACGGGCGCAATTTTAGAAGCACACAAATACAATGAAAAAGTAACGCACTGTTTGTGTTTAATTAGAGAAAACGAAAAGTCGCCGTTTAAGATTTTGACCCCTTGCGGAATTTGTCAAGAACGGTTGAGCTTTTGGGGAAAAGACGTGCAAGTGGCAGTTACTACGAAAAACAATTCTTTGAAATTTGTACCCTTGGGTGAATTACAGCCCTATCATTGGACAAATGCGTATTCTGCCGACGAAATGGAGCATTTTGAAGACTAATTTTCAATTTGCATAGAAAATTCTTTTTAGGTTACTACCGCTCCGCCAAAATAAAATGTACGCACACACCCAAAGTGAGTTCGTACTTTTCCTTTTATAGGAGTATTTTCGGGTATACATACCTATTGCGTACTTATTGCCTAAAACACTTATTCGTACATATCGGTAAAATCATGAGTAAAAAACTTTCGGAAATGACGCTTGAAGAACTTTGGCAATTATTCCCGATCTTTCTGACGGAGCATAATCCGTATTGGAGAGATTGGTATAACGAAGAGACCGCCGAACTTAAATGTATACTGCCGTCCGATTCAATGTTTCACCATATCGGAAGCACTGCCGTATTAGGCATAATGGCTAAGCCCATAATAGACATTCTCATAACCGTAAGCTCTGCCGACGAATTGAAACAAGCGGCAGATATTTTGCAAGATCACGGCTACATCGTTATGTCTGTTGCGAAAAATCGTATATCGCTGAATAAGGGCTATACCGAAAGCGGTTTTGCCGAAAAGGTCTTTCATCTTCACTTACGACTAAACGGCGACGACGACGAAATATATTTCAGAGATTACTTAAACGCTCATCCCGATACGGCAAAAGAATACGAACGGTTAAAACTGCGCCTCTGGAAAAAATACGAACATGACAGAGACGCCTATACCGCCGCAAAAACCGAATTTATAGCGAAATATACCGATTTGGCAAAACATAGTAAGTACTGATTCGCAATGTTTTATCGCGTCGGCATTTTGAAATCTTTAAGCGCTTTGTTGAGATAATCGTTAAACGGTTTCATTGTCTTAAACAACCCGACCGCTTTATGCAAAAACGCCGACGCGTCGAGGACTTCTTCGTCCGTCAAAAAATACTCCACATACCACGATTTGAATTTCAAGTATTCCGCTTACGGATGTTCTTTTTCATATCCGGCGGGAACGTTTTTCAACGCCGTTCCCTTAACCGTAAAATATTTATTAAATTCTTTATCGGTTATAATATCGTTCCACTCGTCGGGGTGCGCCAATATATAATCACAAACCATTGCCGTAGCATCCGAAAACATATCCGCAAACAGTCCGCCGCCTAAAAAAGTTCCGCCGGCGGGTTTGATCATAATATAGTAACCGACCGGTATAGGCAGCTTACCTTTTGACGAAATATGCGCTCGGAACGACGGATTATACGGTGATTTATCGTGACTGAACCTCGTGTCGCGCACAAGTTTGAACGTAAGTTCTTTGGGAATATTGTGCAATACGCTTTCGTCGAACGTGCCGATACCGTCGATCAACTCTCGGACAAGCTGTTCAAACTGCTCGACCGCAGCTTTGTTTTCCTTTTTGTGTTCGTGATACCATTCGCGATTGTTATTTGCGGACAATTCCGAAAGATATTGCAATATTACTTGAGTATTCACGCATTTTCTCCTCAGTCGGTTATTTATTTACGAGTGTTTTGCTACGCGATTACAAGCATCGGCGCTGACCGTTGATCTAAACAACTCATATATCATTTATATTTTGCCCGAGTAGAATCCCAATCGTAGAGATCGTCATCCCAATCTTCCGCGGCATCGTCGATACTCTCATTCTCTGCGTCGTTTTGCTCGGTTTTTTCATCGTTTGCTGTGCGCGAGGTATCGCGCACAGCAACTACTTGCGAAATACGCGGCGACGAGGACTCCGGATCGGACGCGTTTTAAGCAACCGCAAGAACACTTCTTGCAGAATGTCCTCCGCATCAAAGCGATCTCGCGTGTACTGATACGCCACTCGGAATACGGTATCGGAATACTCGTTCACCGCATCCGTTATAAATTTTTCATCCGACGAGTTAAGCATGCTTCACTTATAAAACGTTTGTGCGCCCACGAAAGAGACATAAATTCGATAAAAATTTGATATTCCAAAACTTTTCATTAAATGCAATCGAAAACGACGCTAAACGATCGAGATCCGTTGTTGTCGCACAACTCTCATCATGTACCGTTATTCTAATGCCACACAATGCGTCGTATTTGCATATTATCACTTCCCGTCCGCTTTTGTCAATATTAGAATATAAAAAATCCCGACTGCATTATCAATCGGGATCTGATTACACTATCCGGTTCGGATAGTTACGGTATGGTAGCGGCAGTTGGACTCGAACCAACGACCAATCGGGTATGAACCGAGTACTCTAGCCAGCTGAGCTATGCCGCCGAACTTACATATTATATCAAACCCGACAGAAAAACGCAAGGGTTTTAATGCAAGTTTTTGATTTATCGTATTTTCGGCGCACAACTATCGAGTAGCTCTATTTACTTTACCGCGCTTTTACTTTATTAAATTTGTCTTTCCGTATCGGACAAGAACGAAATGCCCAATGCCCCGCTGCCAGTATGCGCGCCTATAACCGGTCCTATCCAGCCTATTTCGCCCTCGCAGTCGGGTCTTATGCTCTTAGCCTTAAGCAACAGCTCTTCCGCGCTTTCCGCATCCGCGCTCGCGACATAGAATTTATGCGGTTGTTTTGCACTGTCCTTTTCAAAGCGCGACGCCATTGCCGCGATAGCTTTGCTCACGCCTATGGTTTTTTGCACGACCGACAATCCGCCGACTTTGTTTATAAACAATACGGGCTTGATATTTAACGCCGTACCCAAATACGCCATAGGTCCCGATACGCGTCCGCCGCGTTTCAAGTGCATAAGATCGACTGCGGTAAACCATGTATGTATATGCTTTACGAACTCGGCAAGCTCGGCTTGCGCCGTTTCGGCGTTCACGCCCGAATCGCGCAGACGCTCCGCTTCGTCGAGCACTATGCGCGTCGCGATCGTCGCGCCGAGCGAGTCCGCTACGTAAATGTTTCTGTCCGTTTTCTCTTTTATGTTTTTCGCCGCGGCGCAAGCCGTAGCGTACGAACCGGAAAGTCCGGACGAAAGAGTCAAATACAGAATATCGTTGTCGCAAGATTTGATGAGCGTTTCAAAAAACTCTTCGTGTTCCGCGAGGTTTATCTGCGAAGTAGTCGGCATTTTACCGCTTCTGATCTTGTCATAGAACCCTTTATATTCCGCATCGCTTGTAAACTCGTCATCATATGCTTCGCCGTCGATAATGAAAGACAGCGGCTTGTAAACTATGCCGCGAGCTTTTAGTTCTGTGCGAAAAACGTCGCACGAAGTATCTGTTGCCAAAGTAAAACTCACGATTACACACTCCTTTTAACGATGATTTTCTTTGGTATATCCAATATTATACTACAAAAAACCGCAATTTCATAGCATTTGCGTCACGCTTTTTGAAAATTCTTTTGTTTATTTGCCGAATTTACCGAATTCGCCGCACAGCTCCCCGACCTTATCCGACCAAAGGCGGACGCTTTCCGACTTTTTACGTCGAAAGAGGACGAAATCAGACAAAATCAGACCTTTTACGCACGTATGTCCGGCTTGCCGATTTTTCGGGGAAATGGTATAATAACAGTACATTTTCGGAAAGACAAGGAGCGATTAGTTATGAAAATTCGTGTTATGGTATGCGACGACAACGAGGAATTTGTGAACAATGCGCGTACGCATTTCGCTGCGTCGGACAAGATAGAGCTTGTGGAAACTGCGTCTAACGGAAAAGAGGCGCTCGAGCGTTTGGACACCGCGCGTCCCGACGTGCTGTTGCTCGATCTCGTTATGCCCGCTCTCGACGGGTTTTCATTACTCGAACGCGTCAACAAAGGCAATATGAAAATCATAGTAATATCCGCGCTTTCGCAAGACGCATTCATTTCCAAAGCTATGAACCTCGGCGCGGACTACTACATGATGAAACCCGTTAATTTTTCGGTAGTCGACGAACGCATTGCCGAAGCGGTAAATTCCAAACGTCCTACGGCAAAAAACCGTTCGATGGACGAAAAAATCAGCAATATTTTCATTACCGTCGGTATTCCAGCGCATATTAAAGGTTATCAATATCTGCGCGAGGCGATAAAGATGACCATCGACAGCCCCGAGATAATCAATTCGATCACCAAAAAGCTCTATCCGGAGGTCGCCGAACATTTCAACACCAGCCCGAGCAAAGTGGAACGCGCAATACGTCACGCTATAGAAGTTGCGTGGAATCGCGGCAAGATCGAAAACATAAACACGCTTTTCGGCGTGCGCGTATACAATCACAACGAAAAACCGACTAACGGCGAGTTCATTGCGCTCGTCGCAGACAAGATGCTGCTCGAAAGCGTTTAGTCCGCCGCGTCTTTATCGTCGTCGGTTTCCCAAAGCTTGAGCAACAATTCGGGCGACGGGGATAACAATTGCGACGGCATGTATTGCCAAATTCGCCCGCTCGGGTCTTTAGCTAAGTCGAGCTTGCGCGAGCCGTAACCCGCTATACCGACTTGGATATAATCTATAAGTTCCGCATCGACCGCATCGAGCACGGTCTCGAGATCCTTGACGCGCAACTCGTCCGCAGGACGGTCGGCAACGCTCAGCCGTCTGCCCACAAACACGTATTTAGCATGCAGTCTGCATGCCGACGCAACGATCTCGCGAACGGGTATATCCTTAGACGGGATCTTTTGGTCGGATAAAAGTCCGAAACGCTCGTCGAGAAACACCGCGAGCGTTTCGCCTTTTTTCACACCGATAGAAGCGATATGATTGATCAATATGTCTCCGCGCGAAATCTCTATCTCGGCGCTTCGCTGTTTCGCTTGCCCGATGAGCGGCAGAACGCTTATAAAATCGACTGCGTTGCGCGTCATGCCGGCAAACTCGGCAAGCTTGCTCGGCGGCGCGGTCAATACGCCGAGTACCGACCCGAACTTGTCGAGAAGTCTGTGCGCAAGCACGTTGGTATCTCTGCGCGGAATCATAAACGATCATACAAGCTCTATTATTTCGACGTCGCTGAAAGACGCAAGGCTCGGATCGCGCAATGCAGATTCTCTCAATCTGATCCTATGCCCCGCATGTACGTTTTCTTCCGACGCGCCGACTTTATTCGTTTCAAAACTTTTGGGCGCGGATGTTTGCAACTTTTCCGCCGCAACGGCAGCCGACTCCTTCCGCGCATCATCGGCCGAGGCGTCACCGCTCTCCCCGTCGAGCAGCGCAAGCAGTTCGGCTATGCGCTTGTCGCGCGCTTTAAGTTCGCGCTCGCGATAAGCAAGTTCATCGTCGATATTATCGTTATAGTTTTTGTCCATCGTCCGCCGCCGTGATTTACTGTAATTACATTATAACAAACCGACGAACGGCTTGCAACCGTTTTGCGCGGCATAACGCCAACCCGCAAAATTCGCTTGACATATCAACCGCTCCGTGATACAATATCTGTGCTTGTAAACGCAAGCTAAGGGCAATTAACTCAGCGGGAGAGTGCTACCTTCACATGGTAGAAGTCACAGGTTC
>CAJUNM010000002.1 GCA_910587805.1 uncultured Christensenellaceae bacterium
GATAAACGCTGAAAGCATCTAAGCGTGAAACCCACCTCAAGATTAGATATCCCATTTACACGCAAGTGTAAAGTAAGACTCCATGTAGACGACGTGGTTGATAGGTCGCAGCTGTAAGTACCAAAAGTATTCAGGTGAGCGATACTAATTAGTCGAGGGCTTGATCATAACCATTGCCTATAAGAGGCATTGCAAGATTAAACCCACTTGTTAAGTTATATGTAGTTGCCTTTGTTTGACGGGGGCGGAGCGTACATTTAATCAAATATACATTCCGCATAGAGCTTGTACAAAGAGAGGCAGAGAGCGTAATCCTCGGTAGCTCAGTAGGTAGAGCGTTCGGCTGTTAACCGAATTGTCACAGGTTCGAGTCCTGTCCGGGGAGCCATTGCGGTGGTCATGTCGTAGGGGTCACACCTGTTCACATTCCGAACACAGAAGTTAAGCCCTATGGAGCCGATAGTACCTGTCGGGCAACTGACCGGGAGGGTAGGTAGCTGCCGCATTTAACTAAAGACGTCCTAATAAAATAGGGCGTCTTTTCTTGTGCGAAAAACGCTTGTCTACAATAAAAAACCTATTTTTACGTTGAGAGTGTCCGAGGAACAATTGCGTGAGAAGGTATTTTAGCGATTATCGCCGCATTGAGGTTTTTTTACCTATGTCTCAGAATAGCCTGCGGCTGCTGCGTGTGACAAAAAAGTAGCCGCTATGCGGCATTAAAATCGATATTACGCCTTCGCCTGTCGGTATAAAATATTTCATATACCTATTGACAAAACGTTCGATTCGTGGTATCATTTTAGTACAAACATTCAAGCGGAGCGAAAAATGATAAACGTTGCGATAGTCGAAGACAGCGACGCCGACGCGAACGTACTGTGCGAGTATGTGCGACGTGCGGTCGCGGAGCTTGATCGAGCGTGCGAAATAAGCGTGTTCGAGCGGTCGAGCTTGTTTCTCGACGGTTATCGCGGGAATTACGACGTAGTGTTCATGGACATAGAATTGCCCGATATTGACGGCATGGAAGCGGCAAAGCGTTTACGCGCAGTCGATCCCGACGTTGTGCTTATATTCGTTACCAACATGTCGCAGTATGCCGTGGGCGGTTATGCCGTGGACGCGATGGACTTTATGGTCAAGCCCGTGTCGTACGATAATCTCAAGCTCAAGCTTATGCGCGCGGTCAAACGCATAGAGAGCCGCAAGCAAGAAAAGCTCGTCATTCAAGGCAAGACGGGCGCGCAGGTCGTCAATATCCCGTCGGTGCGGTATATAGAGGTACTCAATCACAAGCTCACTATCTACACCGTGAACGGCGCGATCTCTGCTATCGGCTCGCTCAGCAAGATAGAAGACAAGCTCAAAGACTTCGCGTTTTCGCGGTGCAACAATTGCTATCTCGTCAATCTCGATTACGTTACGGGCGTTGACGATTACACCGCGTATATCGGCAAAGACGCGCTGTCCGTGAGCCGTTCGCGCAAAAAACAGTTTCTCAAAGACATTGCCGATCATCTCGGCGGGCATGTTTGAGCGTACCGAGCACAGATCGGCGAAACATAAAAGCAATAACCCGAAAAGAGGAAAAACTTGTACGAAATAGGTCCGATGTTTTGGTATAAACTCGTGTTTATGACCGAACTCATAGCGGCGGATGCGACGATCGTTTACCGATTGCGGCGCAGAAAATATTTCCCGCTGCGGCTCGTGCTGTCGCTTATAGGCTGTTACGGTCTTGCGCTTGCCGTGCCGTTCGGCGAAGGCGCATGGTGGAGCATCGTCATGTTTCTCGCGCTGTTCGCAATATCGACGGGCGCGGTTGCCGTATGTTTCAAAGAGCGCCCGATAAAAATACTGTTTTGCGCGGTGGCGGCTTATACGTTGCAGCACATCGCGTTCGAGATTTTCGATTTTTTGGCGATAGCAATGGGGTTCAGCAATGCGGAAAACGTTATCGGCAGCGGCTCGATCGGTTTCATGATGATCTACGGCGCAAGCTCGAATACGATAAACGTAAACCCGTTCACTTTGCTTGTGTACTTGTTCGTTTACGGCATCACGTACTTTTTCGGATTTTTGTTTATACGCAGTCGCATAAAAGCGGGCGATTTCGGCGCGGATAATATCAAAACGTTCGTTATAGCCGGCGTGATACTGTTTTTCGACGTAATAGTCAGTTCGGTTATCGCGGCGTACCGCGCCGTCGATTTCAGCAAGACGTACATGCTGTTTCTCGACGCGTTTAATATTTTCTGCTGTTTGTTCGCGCTGTATCTGCTGTTCGACGTCGACGACAGACACAAGCTCCGAACCGATCTATACACTGTCAAGCGACTGTGGAAAGAGAAGGAAGAACAGTACAATCTGAGCAAGTCCAATATCGAGCTTATCAATCAAAAGTGTCATGACTTAAAGCATCAGATCCGCACCATAGGCAAGCGCGGCGAGCTTGACAAGGAAGTAGTAAAAGAAATAGAGGACGTAATATCCATTTACGATTCGCCCGTGCGCACCGATAACGAGGCGCTCGACGTTATACTTACCGAAAAGAGCTTGCTTTGCAACAGTATGGGCGTCAAGCTCTGCTGTATTATCGACGGTAAAAAACTCGGGTTCATGACCGACGCCGATCTTTACGCATTGTTCGGCAATATAATAGACAATGCGATAGAGGCAGTGGAAAATCTCGACGAGGGCAAGCGCACCATCAGTCTGTCGGTCAAGGAAACGAACGGGTTTCTCGTAGTCAATATCCATAATTATTACAACGGAGTATTGCGGTTCGAGCACGACAAACTTCCGCAAACTACCAAGCGCGACAAGGCGTATCACGGTTACGGCATGAAAAGCGTAAAAATGCTGTGCGACAAGTACGGCGGCGAAATGTCCATACATACGGAAAACAGCGTTTTTAATCTCAATATCCTTTTCCCGATGCACAAGGAAAAGCGGTAAAATTACGGGTTACGCCCGTAAATCGACGGGTCACGAAATTCGTATTGAACTTTTTTAACTGAAAATGTATAATAACGGCGTAATCTCGGATTATGTCGTTTTTATGTACGGAATCCGCAGATAAAATACATGGAGGAGAATGTATGAAAAAATCCAAGTTTTTAAGCGTATTAGCCATAGTAGTTTCATGCTTGATGGCTTTGGTCGCGTGTAAACCGACATCGACGGGGGGGGGTACAACGCCTGTCAAAAAGCCTAAAGACGGCGACGTATGTATAGAACTCGACATCAAAAAGATGCCGACTAAACTTACATATAAGGAAGGCGAAAAATTCAACCCCGCGGGGCTTTTGTTCGACGCCGTATATCAAAACGGTTTCGACGGAGATACGGGACTCATAGGCGCGGACCTCGACGGATTCAAGCCGACGGGACCGCTCGCGGCGAGCGTTAAACAAATCGAATTGATATTCGAGGGATTCAGCAAGTTTATCGACATAACCGTTGTTCCCAAAACTCTTACGGGAATGGAAATAACGCGCGAGCCGGACATAAAGTCTTATTTCGTGGGCGATCCGCTCGATTTATCCGGTCTCACCGTCAAGGCGACGTATGAGGAAGGCGAGGTCGAGAGCGAGATCAATTATACAGTTACGGACAAAAACGGCAAGGAATATAAGCAAGGCGATATTTTGGAAGACGCGCTCGGCGTTACCGATCTCACCGTAACCGTGAAGTCCGGCGAAGTGAGTAAATCCGATACGTTTCCCATTGCGGTCTATCGCGGTCTTACCATCCAAGCCGAAGATTATTTCGATTCGAGCGCGGAAGGCGCGGAGAGACCGACGGATAAGAGCTATACGATTCTGCGCGGAAAAGCTATAAAAGAACTCGTCAAAACCGACTGCACTTTTACGGGCACGGGTTACATAGGCAACGTATCGCGCGGCGTAGAGATAGAGTTTAATATTTACGCCGAGGAAGCGATAGAAAACGCCGACCTCGTACTCATGGCTTCATCCACTTGTCAAAGCAAAGACGAGCAGAAAATGGACGACATGCAGTTCAATTTGCTTTACCGTGCGTATATCGATTACGGCGACGGCAAAGAAGAAATTTATTTCGATAACGATATAGTTATAGAGGGCAAGCCGTATCCTCCCGCAAACTCGGGCGGAAACAAATGGACGAATTGGGCGGACGTTCCGTTCGTGCGAGTCGATTTGCCGCAAGGTTATACGAAAGTAATAGTGGAGTGCATAGACTCGATAAAAGACGGCAAAGACGGTTCGGCAAGAACGCCCAACGTCGACAGGCTCGACGTGCGTGCGGTCGACGGCGACGACGAAGTGACGCGCGGCGATTACGTGACCGCAATGACGATAAAGAGCAATCCGACTAAGCTCGCGTATAAAGAGGGAGAAAAAATCGATCTCACGGGGCTTGTGTTCGATGCGGAGTACCGCAACGGCTTTGCGGGCGACAAAGATATGGGACCCGACAGGATCAATTCGTACACACCGAGCGGCGCGCTCACGGCAAACGATAATAAGATCGTGCTCAAGTTCAAGAATTGGACGGAAGAAATTCCGATCACGGTTGCCGCAAAGCAGATAACGAGTATCGCGCTTACACGCGAGCCGGACATTAAGGCTTACGCAAAGAACGGCAAGCTAAATCTCGGCGGGCTTATCGTGACGGCGACTTATGACGGCGGAACTACCGGAGCCGTTACGGGTTATACCGTAAAAGACAGTTCGGGCAAGGTTTATACCAACGGCATGACGCTCGATACGGTCGGCGAAATAACTCTGACGGTAGAGTACGGCGGCAAAACGACCGCGCCGTTTACGATCACCGTTTCCGACGGGATTACCATGGAAGCGGAAACTTATCTTGCCGAAGGGGCGGAACGTCCTACCGACGCGAGCTATATGATATTTACCAAGGGCGACGCGCGAGAGGCGACCGGCAACGGCGAAAAATGTATCGAAAACATCACGCCCGCTTCCGCTAACAAAGCGGCGACCAAGTTTGAATTCTATATCTATTCCGATGTGGAGTATAAGGCGGCGGACATTGTTTTCGTTATGGCAAGCACCAATAACAACGGCTCGAACGTAATGGGCAATACGCCGTTCGATAAGGTGTTCAAGGTTTCGGTAGGCGACGGAGACGCCGAAAAGCAGCTCGAAATCGATAAAAAGCTTGTAATAGGCGGCAAAGAAGTACCGAGCGGTATGAGCAGATGGTTCTTGTGGACGGAAGTCAATGTCGGAAAGACGGACATTGTCAAGGGCTTTAACAAAATAACTCTCGAATGTATCGGACAATATAAATGCGGCGACAACGCAAACAGAACGGCTAACTTCGATAAGCTCATAATCCGCGCGAATTCCGACGTAAATACCGAGGGCAAAACGCTTAAATCTGTGTCCGTGGTAAAGGCGCGCACGTACTACGAAAAGAACGCCAAGCTTGACTATAAGAACATTCAAGTGCGCGCGGAATACACGGACGGCGCCGTAATAAGCAATGCCCATAACTTCATCGTCAAAGACTCGAGTGGAAAAGAGTATCATGACGGCGATTCGCTCGGCGCGGATAAGCGCGACATAGAGCTGTTTGCCGAGATCACGGACGGCACAAACGTAAAGCGCGACGCGTTTACGATACATGTGGCGACCGATCCCAAAATTCGCGTCGAAGCAGAAAACAGAACGATTTCCGAAAACTCGAGCTACACCGTGATAAACGGTACGGTTGGCGACAACAAGGATTGCAAGGTAAACACCAACGTCGCCAACGCGAGCGGTAAAGGTGTAATAGAGAGCATAAACAAAATCGGCTTGACGATCGACTTTATGGTGTACAGCGAATCGGCGGTGAATAATGCGGCGATCGTACTCAACGCAAGCACGCTCGACAGAGGAAGCGGCTTTAACTACGACGTCAGGTTCGACAAGCTGTTCGAGCTTTATATCGACGATGTAAAAGCAGACGTGGGCGACGCGATGATATTCGGCAGAGACGCAAACGGCGACAGCGGATGGTTCTTGTTCACCGACAGCGAGCTTTGCAATGTCAATCTCAAAGCGGGCTTTACCAAGATAACGCTTAAAGTTATCGGTAAAGTCAGAGACACAAACAGCGGAGTCGAGCGCGTTTCCAATATCGACAGCCTCGACATCAGATATTAAAGGAGAGAATATATGAACAGCAATAAGAAATTCGCATTGCGCACGGGTCAAATAGTTTTTATAGCTATAGCCGTGCTCGTATGCGCGATAATGATAACGATAGATTGCCTTTCCAATAAGTATTCCGCGATCATCTCCACATTCCTCGGCACTGCCGAGCGTTTGGAAGAGGGCGACAGCGAAAAAGTGGAGGAGAGTGCAAAGAGCGGCGACGAAGTCGTGCGCAACATCGCCAACGAAGGCGTAGTGCTCATGAAAAACGACGGTATACTGCCGCTTTCGGCAAACGAGCGCAACGTCAATATCTTCGGCTGGGGCGCGACGGACGCGGGATTTTTGCTCGTCGGCAACGGTTCGGGGCGTTCGTACGTTCACCCCGATAACCGTGTCGGATTTTTGAAAGCGTTCACCGATAACGGGTTCAAGTACAACGAGGAAGTTATCGGCATTTACGAAAAATGGCGCAAGTCCGAGGATAAAGACTGGGGCGAATCCGCCGATTGGGGCAACAGATACAGAACCAAACTCAAAGAGCCTGTGACCGCCGAGAAATTCACGACCGACGTTGTAGGTCGAGCAAAAGAGTTTTCGGACGTTGCTATAGTCGTGCTTTCGCGCTACAGCGGCGAATACATCGGCAGGCTTTCAGCAAAGCAAATGAAGTACAACCTTCCCGACGACGAAACGCGCGGATTCGGCGAAATATCCACCGAGGAAGAGTCGCTTATTAAAATGTGCACGGCTAACTTCGGCAAAGTGATAATCATATTCAATACCGGTTCGATAATGGATATGACGTTCCTCGACGACGAAGCTAACTTTGGCAAGATCGGCGCGGCGCTCAACGTCGGGTATATGGGGCAGTCGGGTACGACAGCTATTCCCAAGATATTGTCGGGCGAAGTGAATCCGTCGGCTAAGCTTGCGGACACTGTAGTATACAATCCCAAAGAGAACGAGATAGCGCGCATAAACGCGGACGGCAGCGATCTCGTTTACATAGAGGATATTTATCTCGGCTACAAGTTCTATGAAACGGCGGCGGTCGAAGGATACTTCGACGATAGATCGCTGTTCGGCAAGACGGGTTACGATGCGGTCGTTCAGTTCCCGTTCGGTCACGGTTTATCGTATACGACGTTCGATTGGGAAATAGAAAAGCTTTCGCTCGAAGACGGAGCTACGCTCGAGAAAGACAGCGAAATAGAAATCAGCGTCAAGGTCACCAATACGGGTAACGTTGCGGGCAAGGACGTAGTGGAGCTGTATTCCACGCCCGAGTATTTCGAGGGCGGAGTCGAAAAGGCGCACGTCAATCTCATAGACTTTGAAAAGACACCCATGCTCTATCCCGCGAACGAGGCGAACGACGAAAAGCCCAATTCGGCTATCGTCACGTTTAAGCTCACGCCGTACGAGCTTGCGAGCTACGACTGCTACGGGCTTAACAACAGCGAGACCGGCGCGACGGGCTGGATACTCGATATGGGCAAGGTCGAGCTTAAGCTCATGACCGATTCGCATAATCTCAAGGCGATGAAAGACGGTAATAAAAACACGATCACGTACCATGTGCGCGATCAGATAATCCGCTATCGCAAAGACCCGACGAGCAACGGACGCATACGCAACAGATTTACGGGCGAGTTCGCTTACGGCGATTGCGCGCTCGACGGCAGCACCCTCGGTCTCGGTTGGAAGTACATGTCGCGCAGCGATTTTGCGGGCACCGTTCCCACGACCAAATCGGGCGGAGTGACGGGCAAACTGCTCGCGCCGTACGCCGATTATCAGTACGAGATGTACGACTATTCGGAAATGCCGAAAATGGGCGTCGACGCCAAGCAGCGGCTCGTGACCAAGGATGACGGCAGTTTTGCGGAACTCGGCGATCTCGACGGCACGAAAAAAGGCGCGAAACTGAAGTATAACGACGAACTCATATTCAAGCTCGGCAATCCCGAAAATTATGATAACGACGAGATCTGGGCGCCTTTTCTCGATCAGCTCACCAAAGACGAGCTGCGCACTATGGTCGAGGACGGCGGCTACGGCTCGCGCGCGATCGCGAGCATAGGCAAAATAATTTGGTGGGACTACGACGGTCCGAGCGGATTCAACCGCACCAATCTTTCACCCAATGTCGAAGGCTCGAGAATGACCGCTTTCCCTGCGGAAAACCTCGTCGGTCAGTGCTGGAACAAGAAACTGCTTTATCAAGCGGGACAGATAATAGGCATGGACGGTCAAAACTTCGGTATTTCCGGAATTTACGCGCCGTGCATCAATCTTCACCGCGAGATAATCAACGGCAGAAACTACGAATGTTACAGCGAAGACCCCGTGCTCAGCGGCTATCTCGCCGCAAACTTCTCGCTCGGCGCAAAGAGCAACGGCGTGTACGTGTATCTCAAGCACCTTGCGCTGTACGACTCCTCGCCGTATACGAGCCAACGCGTTTGGTGCACCGAACAGAACTTCCGCGAAAACTATATGAAACCGTTTGAGATCGCCGTCAAAAAAGGCGGCGCGACGGGCGCAATGGCGTCGTTCAATAAGATCGGCGCGACTTGGGCGGGTTCAAACCAAGCGATGATCGACGGTATCATGCGCACGGAATGGGGCTTTAAGGGCACTATCGTCACCGACTACGACGACGGCGGCGACAGCAACATGAAACTCCGCGCGGGCATACGCGGCGGGCTTAATCTACAGCTTAACCCGCTTTACGGCGAAGCCAAAACGAACGGCAGACTCGACACGTCCGACATTACGGATATGAACCTTGCCCGCGAGAGCGCGAAGTCGATAGTTTATACGGAATGCAACGCGTATTGGTACGCGAAGAACGTCGCCGAAAAAGGCGAGTATTCGATCACTATCGAAGGTCCGAAGGTAAACCAACAGGAATTCCGTTGGTGGATATTGGTAGTCGTGTTCATCAATATAATTTCGTTCGGCTTGTTGATCTGGTGGGGGCTTATGTGCTTCTTGCCGCGCAAAAAGAAAGCGGCGCTCGCTGCGGCAGATGCGAACGGAGAAACGCCGTTGAACGATATAGCCGAGCTTGACGCATTTGCGTCTGAAGAAACGGCAATGCCTGTCGAGTCGACCGCCGCGCCCGATGATGCGTCAGGCGAAACTGATGCTCCGAGTGAAACGGAAACGCCCGACGAAAAAATCGAAACGTCTGACGAAAAAGCGGAGAGCGACGAGCCTGCCGCGCCAGAAAGCAAAAAGCGTAAGACCAAGAATAACAAGTAACCGAAATAATATAAACCTCGATATACGGATCGGCGAAGTCGTAAATGCGTCTTCGCCGATTTGTCATGTGCGGCTATAAAAACGCAAAAAATCGGTTATATAAAACAGTTGATTTACTAACGGTTTTGTTGTATAATATAACCGTGTACGAGTGCGACTTAAAGCGCAATATTTCGAGAGTGCTCGAGCGTGTGGATAAGGCGACGCCTGCGGGCGGACGCGTTACCGTGATCGCCGCTACCAAAACAGTACCGTCGGATATCGTGCTTATGTTGCACGGTTCGGGCATTTGCGATATAGGCGAAAACCGAGTACAGGAATACTTGAGCAAGCGCGATGCGTTTTCGGGCTTTACACGCCACTTTATAGGCACGTTACAGCGCAACAAGGCAAAGTACCTCGTCGGCGACGTTGCGCTCATTCAGTCGGTATCGAACGCCGCGTTAATGGATACTATCGATTCGTTGGCGGCAAAGCGCGCTCTTGTGCAAGATGTTCTCGTCGAAGTCAATATCGGCGGCGAACAGTCCAAAACGGGCGCGTGCGAGGCGGATGCGGAGCGGTTGATCGAGCATGCGCGCGGACTGTGCCACGTGCGGCTGCGCGGACTTATGGCAGTGCCGCCGCGAAACGCGGACGAGCGCATGTACGAGCGACTGTACGCAATATACCGCAAATACGAGGGCGGCAGTTTCGATACTTTGTCGGTCGGTATGAGCGGCGATTTTGAAAGAGCTATCGCGCACGGCGGAAACATGGTGCGGATAGGCACTGCGCTGTTCGGTAAACGCGCATGAGCAAGCGTCAGACAAACGATTAAGAAAATCAAAGGCGGTAACAAATGGACGACGATCGCGAGGCATTCTTCAGAAGAGCGAGCAATTGGCACGGCGGCGAGCCTGAGTCGTGGGAAAAGACCCACGACGAGTTCGGCAATTATATAGGTTCGGGACGTTCGGGCAACGTGCCGCCGCCGTTTAACGCGCCGCCCGCATCGCCGCAGCCGAACGCCGCGCCGCCGTTTCAACAAACGTACGGCGGAAACGCGACGTCGGTCGAGCGCGAGATAAACAGCAAAGTCAACTTCAACGGCTATACCGCGCCGCCCAAAGCGGAAAAAGAAAAAGCGCAGCCGATGGATCTGTCGGACATGGGCAAGTACATTCCGCCCGACGTTTACGACAACTTCATTATCTACCGTCCGCAAAACTCGGCGGACGTCGAAAAACTCATAGACTACTTGCGCAGTCGCAAGCCTGCGATAGTCGACCTCGATCCCATATGCGATTCGCCCGACGCTCAGCGGGTTTTGGACTTTACGTCCGGCGCGGTGTACGCGCTCGGCGGTAAGATCGCGGCGATCAAACCCAATCTTTTCTTGATAGTTTCGGACAAAGGAAAAATATCTCAATCGGATTAACAAGCGCCTGCTTTGCTCGTGTCGCTTGCTCGACAGACGCTGAAAAAAGGCAGGATATAAACACCAAAGACCCAATAGGACATTTTTTCGGAGCAACCATGTCATTCGAGAACGACCCCCAAAATCAACCTACGGCAGAAGGCGAGCGCGTCAAGGGCTTTTTCAAACGCTTATGGAACTACATCAAAGCCGCCAAAATGGAGCTTATCGTTTTGGCGAGCTTTTTTGCCGTAGATCTGATTTCCAAAGCGCTCGTTGCGGCGTTCATGGACGTCGGGCAAACGGTTGTGATCATTCCTTACGTATTGAGCTTTACTTACAGCCTCAATAAAAACGCCGCATTCGGGTCTACGTGGCTCACGGGCTGGATGAGCGCCATCGGCGCGCGCATTGCGTTCAGCATATTCGCGGTGGCGGCGTCGGCGGTATTTATGATCATACTCGTGCGAAACAAGGGGGGAAATCGCGTGTACAGAGCGGGGCTTGCCATGCTTATCGCGGGCGCGCTCGGCAATTGCGTAGACCGTATGTTCCTCGGGTTTGTCCGTGACTTTGTGGATATGCAACTTTTCACGCTCATGACGGGCGGTTGGTGGACTTACATATTCAATATCGCCGATTGCGCGCTAGTAGTCGGCGTAGTGTTGGTCATAGTGTATTTTATATTTTTGTACGACACGGAAGGCAGAAAGGCGCGCAAAGCGGCTAAGCTCGCCGCCAAAAACGGCGTTGTCGTCGACGATAGTGCGGTAACCGCAAATGTCGCAAATCCGGAAAATATCGGCATTGAAAATGCCGAGCCGAACGAATCCGAGGTAAATACCGAAACTTCGGAAACTCTCGAAAAAGACGAAAAATACGAAAAAGACAAAATCACGGAAAACGGCGCAGCCGACGAAATAGCGGAAACACCGAACATAACCGATGCGGAAAACGCCGCCGACGGTGACATAGAAAAAGATGATACGGAGGGCGGTGCGTGACGGCGATATACTGCACGGAAGGCGGCGCGCGGCTCGACGTATTTTTGACTGACGAGACCGAGCTTACGCGCTCGCACATAAAGCGTCTCATCGACGGCGGCAGAGTGACGGTAAACGGTTCGGCGGCGGTCAAGTCCGGGCAAAAGGTCATGCTCGGCGACGAGGTTCGTTTCGAGGACGAGTGTTCGGCGGACGACGTACAGCCGCAAAACATTGCGCTCGACGTCGTGTATGAAGACGACGATATTGCGGTTATAAACAAGCAGCGCGGGTTGGTAGTTCATCCGGGCGCCGGCAATCGCGACGGTACGCTCGTGAACGCGCTCAAGTACCGTTACGGCGAGAGTTTGTCGGTTACGGGCGGCGCGGCGCGCGCGGGGATCGTGCACAGGCTGGACAAAGATACTACGGGGTTGATAGTGATCGCGCGTAACGACGCGGCGCACGTTGCGCTGTGCAAGCAGTTTGCCGAGCGCACCGTAAAGAAGTTGTACCGCGCTATTGTAGACGGTAATTTCCGCGAGGACAAGTTCACGGTCGACGCGCCGATAGGCAGAGACAGACGCAACAGACTTAAAATGACGGTCACGCCCGACGGCAGACATGCCGTAACGAAAGCCGAAGTGCTCGAACGGTTCAAGAATAATTGCTACGCGCAGTTCGAGCTGTGTACGGGGCGCACGCATCAAATACGCGTGCATTGCGCGCACTTGCACCATCCGGTGAGTTGCGACGGAGTATACGGCGGAAGCATGCGGCTCAAGGCGAGCGGACAGCTGTTGCACTCGGCGCACCTCGAACTCGATCATCCGACGCGCGGTACGCGCATGAGTTTCGACGCGCCCGAGCCGGACGATTTTTTGCGGGCGAAGGATATTTTGTATAAAGAAAAGGAGAGTGTATGAAGCGAAAGGACATACTCGGCATAAAGGACTTGTCCAAGTCCGAAATTACCGAGATATTGCAAACTGCTAACGGATTTCGTTCTGTTATAGACGGCAAAGAACGCCGCACGCATCTATCGGGCAAAAATGTGGCGACGCTGTTTTACGAAAACTCGACGCGCACGCGCAATTCGTTCGATATAGCGGCAAAGACGCTCGGCGCGTCAACTACGGGCATAACGGCGTCAACGTCGTCGGTGCAAAAGGGCGAATCGCTCATAGACACGGGTAAAACGCTCGATTCGCTCGGCATCGACGCGATAGTGATACGTCATCCCGTCGGCGGCGCGCCGCGCTTGCTTGCGGACAACGTAAAAGCTTCGGTGATAAACGCGGGCGACGGCATGAACGAGCACCCGTCGCAGGCGTTGCTCGACGCGCTCACGGCGCAGCGGCATTTCGGCGATCTGTCGGGGCTTAAGCTCGTAATAGTCGGCGACATAAAACATTCGCGCGTGGCGCGCAGCGATGCGCTTGTGTTCACGCGGCTCGGCGCGTCGGTCACTGTCTGCGGACCGTATACGCTGATTCCCGACGGTATCGAGAGCTTCGGAGTGACGGTAGATACCGACCTCGAAAACGCGGTCGCCGGTGCGAATATAATCATGCCGCTGCGGTTGCAGACAGAGCGCATGAACCAAGCGTATATTCCGTCCGTCGAGGAGTTCCACATGTATTACGGGGTCGGTCTCAAGCATCTGGCTATGGCGGCGGACGACGCGGTAGTAATGCACCCCGCTCCAATAAACCGCGGCGCGGAAATCTCGGGCGACGTTGCCGATTGCGACAGATCGCTCATACAGGAACAAGTCAAGAACGGCGTTGCCGTGCGCATGGCGATGCTGTATTTACTCTTGCAAGGCGGTGCGAAATGATACTTCTCAAGAATGCGACCGTTGTCAATCACGACGGGATAAAAAAGTACGACGTGTTGATCGACGGCGATATAATATCCAAGCTCGGTGAAAATCTCGACGCGCTCGGCGCGGAAACGATAGATTGCGAAGGCAAGCTCCTTTTTCCGGGGTTTATAGACATGCACTGTCATCTGCGCGAACCGGGGCAAACGCATAAGGAGGATATAGCGTCGGGTACGGCAGCGGCTGTCAGCGGCGGATATACGGCGGTATGCTGTATGCCCAATACGACGCCGCCCATAGATAACGCCGCGCTCGTCAAGTACGTGCGCGAACGTTCGGCGGCTTGCGGTAATGCGGAGGCGTATCCCATAGGCGCGATAACGGTCGGGCAGGGCGGAAAAACGCTTTGCGAGTTCGGCGCAATGAAAGCGGCGGGCGCGGTGGCGGTGTCCGACGACGGCTTGCCCGTCGGCGACGGCGCAGTCATGCTCAACGCGTTGCGGTACGCCAAAACGTTCGATATGCTTGTGATCTCGCACAGCGAGGATAAAAGCCTGAGCGCGGGCGGCGTGGTCAACGAGGGAGAGAACGCCACTGCTGCGGGCTTGCGCGGCATACCGTCGGCGGCGGAAAGCGCGGCGGTCGCACGCGACGTTTTACTCGCGGAGCAAACGGGTGCGCGCATTCACATAGCGCACGTGTCTACCGCCAATTCTATAGATATTATCCGTGCGGCGAAAAAGCGCGGGGTAAAGGTCACTTGCGAAACGTGCCCGCATTATTTTTCGGCGACCGACGACGAAATACTCTCGTACAATACGAATGCGAAAATAAACCCGCCGTTGCGTTCGCAGAGCGACGTCGACGCAGTAATAGAAGGGCTTGCAGACGGAACGATCGACGTTATCGCGACCGATCACGCTCCGCACGGCGCGGACGAAAAGAACAAGGAGTTCGACTATGCGCCGTTCGGTACCGTCGGATTGGAAACGGCGTTTTCGCTCGCGTACACCGAGCTTGTGCGCAACGAAAAAATCGAACTTACGGAACTGTGCAAGCTCATGAGCTACAATCCCGCCAAAATATTAGGACTTGACGGCGGAGTGATACGTGCGGGCGTCCGCGCCGATATAACGCTCGTAAACCCCGACGACGAACTTACCGTGGACGCGTCGCTGTTCCGTTCCAAAGGCAAAAACAGTCTGTTCGACGGTTGGCGGCTCATGGGGCGCATAGAAAAAGTATTCGTCGGCGGCGAGGAAAAGATTATATAATTCGTGTGACGTAATTATAGCCGCGCCGCGGCATTAAAATCGAGATTTCTCGATACGTAAAAATGCTCGGAATGCCATATAGACCCAAGCAAGGCGGTTAAGCGACGGCGAGATCGGATGAGGCAAGCGAAGCGATTGCGCTTGCTCGTAATAATATAAAAAAATTCACCCAATCAATCAAAAATCAGCCTATGGCTGTAACTCGGAGATGAAATGAAAAATATAACGGATAAACTAATCGAAAAGATAGACAAAACGGGCAACCCTACGGTAGCGGGGCTTGATACGCGTATAGAGTATCTGCCCGAGGCTATGCGCGCGGTCGCAAAGACGGGCGAGGACGTTAGCAAAGCGCTCGTCGAATATAACTGCAAGCTCATAGACTCGCTCAAGGATATAGTGCCCGCAGTCAAGATACAGTCCGCGTACTACGAGATGTACGCGCATTACGGCATTTACGCGCTGTATACTACGGCTGCGTATGCCATGAGCCAAGGCATGATGGTTATGGCGGACGTGAAGCGCAACGATATAGGCTCGACCGCCGAGGCTTATGCGGCGGCGTATCTGGGTGCGACGGGGTTCGATTATGTGACTGTAAACCCGTACTTGGGCTACGACGGTATCAAGCCTTTCACGGATAAGTGCCGCGAAAACAACAAGGGCATATTCGTGCTCGCGCGCACGTCCAATCCGTCGTCTGCGCAGTTGCAGTTGTTAAAGACCGAGAGCGGCGAGTTGTTATACGAGCGCGTCGGCGATCTGATCGCCGAATGGGGCGCGGATCAGATAGGCGAGCATGGCTACAGCTCGGTAGGCGCGGTAGTCGGCGCGACTCATCCCGACGAGGCGCGCGCGCTTCGCAAGCGTTGCAAGTCGGTGTTTTTCCTCGTGCCCGGTTACGGCGCGCAAGGCGGCAAAGGCAAGGATGCGGCGGCGTCGTTCGACGAGAACGGCGGCGGCGCGATAGTAAATAATTCGCGCGGAATTATCGCGGCGCATATGAACGACAAATACAAGGGTATGAGCTATTTCGCCGCGGCGCGAGCCGCTGCCGAGGATATGCGCGACGATCTGCGCAAGGCGTTGAATAAATAAATCGAAAGAGAGAAACACGAATGAAAGCTATAAAAGCCAATCTTACCGTAACCAAGCTGACGCGCTTTGCGGGCGACGTTTACCGCGTAGAGTGCGCGTCCGACGACAGTCTGCCGCAAATTTCCGCAGGACAGTTCGCGCATATAAAAGTGCCGAACAAGGATCTGCGCCGACCTATATGCGTGTACGACAATACCGAAAACTCCGTCACGTTTATAATAGCGCAAAAGGGCGAAGGAACTCGATCGTTCGTCGAGCGCGGCGAAGGCGCGCGTTTCGACGCGCTGTTGCCGCTCGGCAACGGCTTTCCGATCATGCCGGATATAACCAACGTCGCGGTGATCGGCGGTTGGACCGGTTGCGCGCCGCTCTTGAAGATAGCCAAGGATAATCCGTGGATAAACTGTACGGCGTTGCTCGGCTTTCCCAATGCGGAAACAGCAAAGGTCTACGGCGACGACTTCGACAGATATTGCAAGCGCGTGTGCTATTGCACCGACGACGGGAGCTTGGGGTATCACGGATACCCGACGGATATTTTGACCGAGATCGCGCCCGAGGTGGTGTACGTGTGCGGCGCAATGGGCATGGTCAAAACGGTCAAGGAATTCTGCGCGGCGCGCGGCACGCTCGGGTTTGCGAGCATGGAGCAGCGTATGGGCTGCGGAGTGGGCGCATGCTTGGTGTGTTCGGTAAAGATAGAGCGCGACGGCAAGATAATAAACGCACGCGCGTGCGCCGACGGACCGGTGTTCCCGATTAAAGAAATAGTGGTATAGGGTGGCGAGCATGGTAAACTTAAAAACAACGGTTGCGGGTGTGGAATTCAAAAACCCGATAATAGCCGCATCTGGCACTTTCGGGTTCGGACGCGAGTACAATTCGTTTTACGACGTAGGGATGTTGGGCGGCATTTGCAGTAAAGGTCTTACGCTCGAGCCGAGACAGGGCAACGATCCCGTGCGTATAGCCGAAACCCCGTCGGGCATGCTCAACAGCGTGGGCTTGCAAAACCCCGGCGTCATGCACTTTATCGAAGAAGAACTGCCGTTTATGAAGTCTCTCGGCACGGTGGTAATAGCCAATGCCGCAGGTTCTACCGAAAGCGACTATGTAAAAATAGTCGGCATTTTGAGCGACAGCGACGTAGATATGATAGAACTGAATATCTCGTGCCCTAACGTCAAGTGCGGCGGCATGGCGTTCGGAGTACTTCCCGACGGAGTGTACGAGATAACGCACGCGGTACGCAAAGCATGCAAAAAACCGCTCATAATAAAACTGACGCCGAATGTGGCAAATATAGTCGATAACGCGCTCGCCGCGCAAAGGGGCGGCGCGGATGCGGTAAGTCTTATCAATACCGTAGTGGCTATGGCGGTGGATTTCAAGCGCAGAAAGCCCGTGCTTGCGGCAAAAAGCGGCGGGCTTTCCGGTCCGTGCGTAAAGCCCATAGCCCTGCGCATGGTGCACGAATGTTATAAAGCGCTCGATATTCCGATCATAGGCATGGGCGGGATCATGACGGGCACTGACGTAGGCGAGTTCATGCTTTGCGGCGCAGCCGCCGTCGAAGTGGGAACGGCAAATATTTTCGATCCGTATGCGGGCGAGAGAATAGTAAATGAGTTGACAAAACTCTGCGAATGTGATAATATAACCGATGTAAGCTCGATTATCGGAGGACTTAAAGTTGAATAAAGTAATGGAATTGTTTGAAAAGTCGGGCGCAGTGCTTCACGGACACTTCGTTTTGACTTCGGGACTTCACTCCGATACATATATGCAGTGCGCCAAGCTCTTCGAGCACGGCGATATTTCACAGGAGCTTTGCGCCATGGCAGCCGAAAAACTCAAGCGCTACAACGCCGACGTCGTTGTTTCGCCTGCGGTCGGCGCGATCATTTTCGGTTACGAACTCGGCAAAACGATGGGACTTCCCAATATGTTCGCCGAACGCGAAAAGGACGGCAAGTTCGCGTTGCGCCGCGGTTTCGAGCTTAAAGCCGGCAGCCGAGTTATAATTGCGGAAAACGTAGTCACCACTGGCGGATCGGTCAAGGAAGTTATCGACCTTGTGCGCGAACTCGGCTCGGATGTTGTGGCGGTCGCCGAGGTTGTGGATCGCAGCGGCGGCAAAGTCGATTTCGGCGTACCCAATGAGTCGCTCTTGCAGATAGAAGTCAAAACGTACGATCCCGCCGAATGCCCGTTGTGCAAAGCGGGAACGCCTGCGGTAAAACCCGGGTCGAAAGGACTTAAGTAAACATTTTCTGTTTGATGCGAATATAAAAAAACCGAGGAGGTAATAATCACTATGGCAAAGAGAGTAAGAAGAACTTATACTTATACGGCGCGCTCGTGGATGTTCGAGCTGTCGTTTTGGGTGGTCGTGTTCATCGGCGCGGCGTTGGCTGTAGCCGGTATCATAAACACTATCGCCACGTATACGTCGCTCGATATGGGCTGGGCGAAAACGGTGTGCAATTGGGTCAAGCAAGTGTGCGTCGCGCTCGGCATGATAGTGCCCGTCGTCATGTCGTATCAAGTGGCGCGTCAAAAGAGCAAGACATGGTTCATACTTTGGATAGTATTCGTAGTATTGGTAGTAGTCGGCGTTGTCCTTTCGGGACTCGGCATGTAAAATAATTTCGGGATCGGTTAAAATGGAACGTACTCGCAAAAAGAAAAGCAACATATTCGTAAGATATTTCACTCCGTTCGGACTTAAGCAGGTGTGCGATTTTACCATGGTGATAGGCTTTATATTGCTTATCGTCGGATTGTGCACCGTGGAAGGCGTGCTGCTCGCCGGTTTTATAACCTACGCGGTCGGCTCGGCTATGTCAATGGGGCTGTGCATTAAAACGCTTGTAAAAGTGACGAATAAGCGCGATCCCGAAAGAAAGTCGGCAATCGTAAACGTTTCGATAATGAGCGTGCTCTTTGCGCTCGCATTGTTCGGCATTATCTGGACGTGCGTAGCATAAGGTCGAACGACGTTTTGCGAGTTTGCCGCAACAGTGCGCTTGATTGCAAATTATCTATACGTAACATTTTCCGCGCATGATCTGCGCGGATTTTTTTAGAAAATCGGTTTAATATAATGGTAAAAAAATATAAAAAAGACGGAAATACATCGTACGCGCTCGGCGCGACCGTAACGATAGAATTGTTGAAACGCCGCCCCGAGCTTGCGCGAGCGGTATATATATCGCCGCGTTCAGATATTGCGGCGGCGACCGAGCTTGCTAATAAGCTCGGCGTGCGCACCGAAACGAGCGAAAAGCCGTTTAATATTCTAAGTCCCAAAGGCAATTGTTTCGTGATAGGCGAGTTCGATAAGTTCGCATCGCCGATAAATTCGGATAAGCATCATATCGTGCTCGTCAATCCGTCGGACAGCGGAAACCTCGGTACGATCATGCGCGACGTTGCGGCGTTCGATTGCGCGGAGCTTGCGATAATAAAACCCGCAGTCGACCCGTTCGATCCGAAAACTATAAGAGCGAGTATGGGCGCGCTGTTCAATATAAACTTCGAGTTGTTCGACAGCTTTGACGAGTATTTGAAAACGCGCGGCGCAGTGCATAACGTAATGCCGTTCATGCTCGCCCGAAACGGAAAAAAATTCGGCGATACGAGATTTGCCGCGAATGAAAAATACTCGCTCGTATTCGGTAACGAAGCAACGGGGCTTGATAAAATGTTTGAAAAATACGGCGCGGTAATGATAGAACAATCCGAAAAAGCGGACAGCCTGAATCTGTCCACAGCCGTCGCCGTGGCTATGTATAAATTGATGCAAACTGAAAACTAAGGATAATAGCGTCTATCGTGCATTAAGCAATTGTTCTTCATAGTTGTTCGTTTTCAAAATCTGCGTCACCAATCCTCTTTTATGTATCGCGACGGCTGTTTAACGTCGTCGTAAAACTCGTCGTACGCCTGTTTGCTCGACTTTTTGCGCGAGTCGAAATCCTCTTGTTCGTATGCGTCCTCGTCGGACAGCTCGGATAATCTCATAAGCTCGTAATCGGTCATATCGCAGTCTATTATAAAGCAAACGCGATGATTTGTCAAGTACTGCCGCCGCGATGTTTTGCGGCGCTACGGCGCAATTGCGGGCGTTAAATTAAATGACCGTCACATATTGACAAAATCGAGCGAATGTGGTAATATGTTTAATAGCGGACAGAGCCGCTGTTTATGCCAAAGGATACGAACAAAGAAAAAAACGATAAATTGCATGCGGATATGAGATTCGTATTGAAGATCGCTATATACGCCGTTGCGGCGGTCGTAGGCGCGGCGCTTTTGTCGTTGCTTTTTTATTCGTTCGTCGCAGTGGCGAACGCGCCGTTTTGTCCGTCGGCGGGAGGAAACGATAAGCTTGTGTTTGTGACGGACGACGCCATGTCGCCGAGTATTTCGCGCGGCGATGCGGTCACGGTTGCGCAGCCTGAAACCCCGTTCGACGTGCCGCTCGGCGCGATAGTCGCGTATAAAGACAAGGACAAAATATTTTGCAGACGCGTGCAGTTTATAATACATACAGACGCCGGCACTGAGTACGACGTGCGCGCCGATAACGACGCGATTGTCGTGCGAGTTGCGTTCCGCGATATAGTCGGAGTTTATACGGGCGACAGAACGGGCGGATTGGGCGCGTTCCTTCACGGCGTCGGATCGCCTATGGGCATGACGGTCATACTTTTCGTATGCGCGGCGTACTGCGGGCTTGTCGTGTGGTATATTGTAAGAATGCGAAACGCCGAGCGCAAACGCCTCGAAACGGCTGCGCTCGAGCGCAGTATAAAAGAACTTTCGGGCGTTTGTTTGCGTTACGATAATATTTGCGAAATAACGGCGGTTCTCGATGTTTTGGAAATGCTCGCGCAAAAACCGCAATCGGGCGCCGAACGCAAGGCGCAAGCCGAGCGGTTGAGCAGTTTTATAGACGCGCATACCATCGAATTGCCGCAGACCCCCGAAACGGCTGCGGTGCTCGATTCGTTGCCCGCGCCCGATAATCCCGATACGCTTGCCGCCGCGCTCCGCGCAGGCGCTACACTGCGCCAAGCCGAGGACGGGCAAACGCTTGTGTTGACCGGACTTTCGGGCGGCAAGAGCATACTTTTAACGCCTATACAGACTCCCGACGGAGTAATGCTATGCAGACAAGGCGTGCGTATCCGCGCGGAGATAGCGCCCAACCTCGAGCAGATAGGAGTGACGAGCATGCCGAGTTTCCCCGAGTTTTTCGAGGGGCAGCCGCTCGAAAAACACGTCGCGTATCCCGAATTGCCGAGTCCGCACGAGCCGTTCGGTCCCGACACGCTGTTCTCGTACGGTTCCGACCGTCCCGTGTCAACCGATATAATCGATGCGGCGAATGCGCTGCCGGTGGCGCAGTCTTATTCGCATAAACGTGAAATAACGTCGCACAATGCGTACGACGATTATCTTGCGCTCGAAGCGCCCAAGGCTAAACAGCAGGCGGCGCGGCTCGAGTCGTTGCTTAAATCGGCGCAGCCGCTAACGCAAAGCGAGCGCGAGCTTGTGGCGCGGTATAAGAAAGAAAACGCGCCCGCGAAAAAACCGTCTTCTCCGTTGACCCCCGAGCAGAAAGCGGCGCGTAAAGCCAAAGCCGAGCAAAAAAAGAAGCAAAAAGCGGAGTTTATCAATTCGTTGAGCGCCGAGGACAAGGTGAAGTACGAAGCCGAGCAAAACCTCAAAAAAGTTCGCGCCGCAGCTATCCGCAAGCTTAAAAAAGCCGAGGCGGACAGAAAAATTCTCGAAAAGATCAAAGAATAAAGCATTATCGGCGGCTAACGCCGCATTAAGGTTGAGATTCTTCGGCTGCGCCTCGGAATAGCCTGCGGCTGCTGCGTAGGACAAAAACAATCCTAACGATTATCGGTGCTTTGGATAGAATACATAACGAACAAACAATCAAAAAATCGACTTTTGATTGTTTGCCATACGCAGCCGCATGGACCGAACGAGTGCATAAAAAATCAAGTGAGTTTTCTGTTTAATATCCGCGATTGATCCTATCTACATCAGCGGCGCGAAAAGACGCATAATACTGCGCGCGAGCACGGTCAACAGAGTAACGTCGCTTATTTCCTCGTCGGTCACGCGGTGGCTTGCGGCGATTATGCCGTCGAAGTCGGCGGTCATATCGGCGATCGAATCCGTGCCGTAGAGCAGCGCGCCGCATTCGTAGTGCAGATAGAACGAGCGATAGTCCATATTGCATGTTCCGATAAACGCGCGCTTGCCGTCGACTATCATCATTTTCGCATGAATGAACCCCGGCGTATACGTGTATATTTTAATTCCCGACTTGATCAATTGTTCGGCGAACGATTTGGTCGATTTGTATACGAGTTTTTTATCGGGCACGGCGGGTATTACTATTCGCACGTCCACGCCGGCTTTTGCGGCGTTGCGCAAAGCGGTCGCCGTCTCGTTGTCGAGTATCAGATACGGAGTGGTGATATACAGCGATTTTTCGGCGGTGGATATAAGGTTTATAAACGCGCTCTCTATCAGATTGTCGTTCCGTCCCGGACCGCACGACAGCGGCTGAACATAACCGTTTCTCGGGGGGGGGCTGACATTTTGTATAAAATAGTTTTCGTAATAAATCGGTTCGTCGGATAGAATATGCCAGAACGCGAGAAACATTGCTGTAAAACTGCATACCGCGTCGCCATCGAAACGCATATGCGTGTCTTTCCAGTGCCCGAAGCGAACTTTTTTGTTCGCGTATTCGTCGGCTATGTTGTTCCCGCCTGTGTATGCTATTGAGCCGTCGATCACGGTTATTTTTCGGTGAGAACGATTGTTGAGCCGCACGTCGAACGATGCGGTCACGCGATTGAACGGCAATATCCGTATGCCGTGCGCGCGCAGGTTTTCGATCGTTTTTTTCGGCAGTGTGAACATACATCCCACATCGTCGTATATTATTTTAACGTCCACGCCGTGCTCGGCGCGCTCGATGAGCGCAGCCTCGAGTTCGTTCCAAACCGCGCCGCGCTCGATTATAAAATACTCCATCAATATAAATTTCCGCGCCGCGCGAATATCGTCGAGCATGCGCGGAAAAAAGTCGTCGCCGAGCGGAAAGTATTCCGTCGCCGTGTTTGAATATACGGGATACGATGCGGAGTTGAGCACAAGCTCGGCGCAAGTTGTTCCCGTGGGGTTAAGCTCGCCGCGTTCGGACGCAATGTGTGCATTGATGGTGTTGAGCAGTATTTGCGACGCGTCGGACGCTTCCCTCAGGCGTTTGCGCACGCGCCTCGGCGTGTGCTGCCGTCCGATAAACAGATACATCGATCCGCCGAAAACAGGCACGAGCAGAATGAGTATACACCAACTGAGTTTGTAGCTCGGGTTCATGTCGCGAGAAACGATGTACAGACAAACCGCGATGCTCAAAACGTATTGCACTAACCATATCCACTGCCAGCGCGTTGCGGCGAACGAGACCGCGACCACTACGATGGCGGCTTGCAACAACAGCGATATAAAAGCGATTAACGCCTTATGTGAAAACAGCTTGATCAGTTTACGGAACATTTCATCCTCGCTCGGTTGCCGATCGATTATATTTTGTGAGTATTATAGCACCGTAATGTGAAAAAGTCATTGAAATTTCGTGTTCGACAAAATTTTTAATCAAATTCTAATAGGCGGCGGAAAAACCGCCGAGCGGGGCGGATCGGCAAAACGCTTGACAAAGATACCGCAAAGTTTTATACTTGTTTAGTACGACCGATTAAGGCAGCGCGTGATTTCGCGTCGCGTGATCGGCGGTCTTACTTAATTAGAAATAAACCAATCGGGAGTGTATTATCATGAATAAAAAGTGCGTAAACGACATCGACGTTAAAGGCAAGCGCGTTCTCGTGCGTTGCGACTTCAACGTACCCATGAAAGACGGCGTTATAACCGACGAGAACAGGATCATCGGCGCGTTGCCCACGATAAAATATCTGCTCGAGCGCGGCGCGTATGTGACGCTTTGCTCGCATATGGGCAAGCCGCATTCGATTTTGTCGGCAGAGGTCAAGCTCAACAAGAAAGACAAGAAAAAGGTCGAGGCGGGCGAGACGACCGCCGACGAGATAATCGCAAAGGCGAAAAAAGACGAGCCGAAAAAGCTCACGCTCGCGCCCGTCGCCAAACGGCTCAACGAGCTGCTCGGCGGAAAAGTGACGTTTGCGACCGACGTTATCGGTCCCGACGCAACGGCGAAGCGCAAAGCTTGCAAAGCGGGCGAAGCGGTATTGCTCGAAAATCTCCGTTTCCATTGGGAAGAGGAAGGCAAGGAAGAAAGTTTCTGCAAAGCGCTCGCGGGCGACGCCGAAGTTTACGTAAACGACGCGTTCGGAACGGCGCACCGTTCGCATGCGTCTACGGCTGCCATTGTCGAATACGGCATCGTAAAGACCGCCGTTTGCGGATTCCTTATCGAAAAAGAGCTTTCGGTAATGGGCGCGACGATAGAGAACCCGCCGCACCCGTTCGTGGCGATACTCGGCGGCGCAAAGGTCGCGGATAAGCTCAACGTTATATCCAATCTCCTCGAAAAATGCGATACGCTCATTATCGGCGGCGGCATGGCATATACGTTCCTCAAAGCCAAAGGTTACGAGGTCGGCACGTCGCTCCTCGACGAGGAAAAGATCGGATATTGCAAAGACATGATCGAAAAAGCAAAAGCTATGGGCAAGGAACTCGTATTGCCCGTGGATACCGTCACCACCACGCATTTCCCCGAGCCTATCGACGAGGACATCGCGGTAGTAACCGTACCGTCGAACGAGATCCCCGCCGACAAGATGGGTATGGACATAGGCGAAAAGACGCGCGCGCTCTACGCCGAAAAGGTAAAGAGCGCAAAAGCGGTCGTTTGGAACGGACCTATGGGCGTTTTTGAAAACCCCGTACTCGCCAAAGGCACGATGGCTGTTGCGCAGGCGCTCGCCGACGTGTACGGCAAGTGCACCACCATTATCGGCGGCGGAGACAGTGCGGCTGCGGTCAAGCAGCTCGGCTTTGCGGACAAAATGAGCCACATAAGCACGGGCGGCGGCGCTTCGCTCGAATATCTCGAAGGCAAGGTCTTGCCCGGTATAGCATGCCTCAACGATAAATAAACGGCGATCGTGCGGCGCAACCGCCGCGATCGCAAAAAGATTTAATACGTTATAATATGAAAAACGGTCTTGCTCGCGCGCTCGCAATAATCGCGCTCGTATTCATGGTAATATTCATCGCCGCGCTTATAGCGACGGTGATCGACAAAACCTTGCTCAACGGTTCTGTCGGGTATATCGCGCTCGGCTGCGGAGTATTTGTGATGATGATATTCCTCGCATTGCGCGCCGACGGCAGAGGATTTTCCATTACCAAGATGAACAACGAGATCGAAATGAAAAAGATCGAGGAAGAGCTGAAAAAACAGCAAGAGCGCGAACAGGCGGAAAAAGCCGAAAAGGAGCGGGCTGCGAACGCCGAGAACGCGGACGGTCAAACGCCCGAATCGGTCCAAACAGCGGACGCTTGCGCCGAAAAAACGGCAGCGGACGACGCCGTTGTCGCGGAAAAAACAGAGACCGAACCACGCAAAAACAGCGGAACAAAAAAGAAATAGCCGAAAACGGCGACGGGTATCATACGGTATCGCGTCGCTGTTTTTTTACGTACTTGACTATGTTTACGACCGACGCAATAACGAACAGCAAAGCGCATACGCCCGCGCACACGAGCGTTATTATCGAGTAGTCCGTGAACGCGGCAACGGCAAACAGCGCGGCGGAAAGTACGAGATAGCGCGCGATCTTGTCCTTGTCGAACGCGCCCGAAAGCTTATACGGCTTGCCGCGTTTTTTCGCGGCGAACGCGCGCTTGGGCATACAGTCGAGCGAACGGAACAGCTTATACGTCGCGTCGCCGTCGACCGCGGTGAAAGAAAAGCCTTCCACTTGGGGCACGGTGCGCGGCAGAGTTTTGCAAAACGCATATACCTTGGTTGCGCCGTAGTGTTTTGCACGCGCTATCATGCGCGCGCAGTCGCGCTCCGACGGCGGGGTGTCGAAGTAAAAGAACGCCGCCGTTTTGCCGCAGTAAACGCCGTTACCGTGCCGTTCGGCGTTTGTTTTTTTCGATTGCAAGGCGCGGCACAGTAAAAAAGCGGGAGCTTGACCGGACTTGAACATGAAGTCGAAAAACATATCCGCCGCTTCGCGCGAGATACGCTCGGTTTTTTCTTTGCGCTTACGGCGCAATGCAGACAGAAAAAGCGCGCAGCTTGTTATGCACGCGGCGCAGAACGCGGAAGCGGACAGCGGCAGAAAGTATCTGAATACGGCGGTGACCGCGCAGAATACTATCACCGCGCCGATCGAATTGTCTACAATTTTCGCAAACTTGCTTTTCATGCTTGTAATTATCGACAAAGTATGTTAAAATTAGTCTTAAGAAAAGCAAATCTACGAGAGACAGAGAATTATGGAAACCGTAATATTGCAACCGAACAAAGAAAACTTGTATAAATGCGCGGCTCACCTTAAGTCGGGCGGGCTTGTCGCGTTTCCTACCGAAACGGTATACGCGCTCGGCGCGGTCGCAACGAACGCGGCGGCGGTGGAAAAGGTGTTCGACGTAAAAAAACGTTCGCACGATAAACCGCTTATCGTCGCTGTAGCGAAAAAATCGGATATTGCGACTGTGGCGCGGAATATTCCCGATAAAGCGCGCGCGCTTATCGACGCATTCATGCCGGGCGCGCTTACTCTGCTGCTCGACCGCGCCGAGAATATTCCCGATGCGGTGACCGCGGGCGGCGATACCGTTGCCGTACGTATTCCCGATAACGAGACAGCCAAAACGCTCATAGAGCTTACGGGCGCGCCCGTAGTAGTGCCGAGCGCGAACATTTCCGAAAAGACAAGCCCTACGCTCGCAAGTCACGTTTACGACGATCTCAACGGCAAAATAAGCTACATACTCGACGGCGGCGCGTCCGAGATAGGCATAGAATCGACCATAATAGACACGCGTTGCGATCCGCCCGAAATATTGCGCGGCGGCGGCGTTACCGCGGACATGATAGAACGCGTCATAGGTAAAGTAAAGTTCAAGCGCGAGAGCGTTTGCGGCGGGAACTATATGCCGCTTGCCGAGGTGTTCTTTTCCGCATACTACGACGGCATGACACAAAATATCTGCGCGCGGTATGACGAGCTTGCAAAGCACGGTCGCAAGACCGCCGTTATTTGCTTGGACGGCAACGCCGCGTATTACGGCGAGCGCAAGCTGTACCGCGTGGGCAAGAGCTATTCCGACTACGCGCATAATTTGTTTGCCGCATTGCGCAAAGCCGACGCCGAGCACGTCGACGCGGTGATAGCCGAAGGCGTCGTGTCCGAGGGCATAGGGCTGTCGCTCATAAACCGATTGTGCAAGATAAGCAGAGGAAACATTATATAGGAATTAAGAATTCGGAATTAAGAATTTAGGAATTCAGAATTATGGGGCGGCTTCGACGCATTAAAGCGGCTATTCTTCGCCGATGGCTCGGAATAGCAACCTTAGAAAATCGAAAGCCTGCGCATTAAGGAGACGCTAATGGATAAAGTCAAAGTGAAAATTCTTTTCGTTTGTACGGGCAATACTTGTCGGTCGCCTATGGCGGAATTTATGTTCAAAGAATATCTCAAGGAAAAGAAATGCGGCGGGAACTTTTCGGTGTCGAGCGCGGGCTTGTACGCCGAGCGCGGCGCGGTCCTCAGCGACGGTGCGGATAAGGCGCTCGAGGCTTTGGGCGTTAAGCATACGATGCGCAAAGCGCGCATGCTCACCGTGCAGATGTGTAACGATGCAGACGTAATTATCGCCGTTACAAACGAGCACGCGCGTGCGTGCGGCGAGGGCGCGTATTCGTTCGAGCGGTTTACCGGCAGACCCGTTCTCGACCCGTACGGCGGCTCTCTGCGCGTCTATTTGGACTGCGCCGCGCAAATGCGTTCCGCATTCGACGGAATTTACGACGTTTGCGCCGACGTATACGATAAAAAGACAAACGCTCGGAAATGCTGACTACAGCGGACGTTGCGCCGCGTCGGACGGAAAAATATTTATTCGACACCGCCGCCGAGTAATTGGGCGTTTGCCGGATAAAATGTGGAAAAAGTGCATACTAAAACGAATGACATTTTGCCGCGAATGTGGTATAATGATTAGCAAGCGAAACGGAAGGACAAGGAGACGGTTATGGTTTATATCGGCTGCGATCACGGCGGCGTGGAGCTTAAAAACAAATTGATCGATTATATCGAGGCTATGGGCGAAGAGGTAAAAGACCTCGGCGCTTGCACGTCCGAGTCTGTCGATTATCCGGACTACGGTTTTGCCGTGGGCGAAGCCGTGGCAAAGGACGGCGGCTCGCGCGGCATAGTTATATGCAAGACTGGCGTCGGAATGAGCATATGCGCCAACAAGGTCAAGGGCGTGCGCTGCGCGCTTTGCACTTCCGTCGATATGGGCAGGCTTTGCCGCGAGCACAACGACGCAAACGTGCTTGCGCTCGGCGCGTCCAACACGAGCGCCGAGACCGCGCTCGAGATCGCAAAGGCGTTTTTGACTGCCGAGTTTGCGGGCGGACGGCATGCTAACCGTGTCGGCAAGATCGTGAGCTACGAGGAATAATATGCCCAAAACCGATAAAAAAGCAATGACGTACGAGAGCCGCGAGGAGCTTGAAAAAAACTTCGAGACAGCCGTAAACGACATACTGTCAGCCGAGCGCGAGGCGAAGTCGATCGCAGATCAAGCGGACGAAACGGTGCGCGAGCTTTCACGCGACGCCGCCGTGCGCGAGCGGGAAATGCGCGAGGCGCATCGGCTTGCGATAAAATCGATGCGCGCCGAGGCGATAGCGGCGGCGGTCAGGGACGGAGAAAAGCAAGCCGAACAAATAAGATCGCACGCGCAAAAGGCGGGCGACGAGCTTGTCGCGCAAAAGCAAAAACAAATACAAGAGTCGGCGGACGAACTTTTTGCCGCCGTCGGGGGCTGAAGGATAGAGTATGATTGCCAAAATGACGCGTCTCCGACTTATCGGACTGCGCTCGGATCAGAATAAAATTCTCGACGTGCTGACGGAGCACGGACTTTTCGAGCCGCGCGTCGCGCAAGCGTCTTGCGACTTGCTCGTTTCGGGCGAGGGCGAAAAGAGCGACGCATACCGCAACATAAGACTCAAACAGAGCCGAATTTCGTTCGCGCTCGATTTTATAAAACAGCGTCGCGACGCTATGGCGGCAATGCTCAAAGCCAATGCAAAGGCGTATAAAGCGGGCAAGACCGACAATTTATACGACTACGGTTTATCCAAGAAAAAGCTCGGCGGCGGACGCATGCTCATTACGCGCGCCGAGTTTTCGGACGTGCAAGCGCGCGAATACGACTTGTTGGCTGTGTGCGACGCTCTGCAAAAGCTGTCGTTCGAGATAGTGGAAAACAAAACGCTCTCCGCGGAACTGAAACAGCGCGCGGCGGAATATGCGCCGTATGCCGATTTCCCTATGCCGTTTTCCGCGCTGAAAAGCACGGGGCGCGTGCGTATGGCTTTGTACAGCTGCGGCGCGACGGGTGTCGACGCAACGCTTTCGGAATTGCCGTGCGCGTTCCAACGTTTCGAGCCGAGCGGCGTTTATGCGGTGCTGTGCACCGAGAATAACGTCGCGGACATAGATAAAGCCGTGAGCGCGGCGGGCGGCGTAAAAGCCGAGTTTACCGACGACTGCACGGCAAGGAGCAAGATCGAATCGATCGACGCGGAGCGCGCGGATATAGAACGGCATATTTACGAGCTTACCGAGCGCGCGCTCGAATACGAAAAGTATTACGCCGATCTGCGCATACTGTACGACGTTTTGGAACTCGATGCGGAGCGCGTCGAGACCGACGGTCGGCTTAAAAAATCGCAAAGCGCGTTCGTGCTCGAGGGCTGGCTGCCCGAGGACGACGCGGAACAGATCGAGGCGGAGCTTAAATCAATCAGTCCGCAGGCGTTTTTGCAGTTTATAGAGGCGGAGGAGTCGGACGCGCCGCCTACGCTCGTCGTCAGCAAAAAAGTGCTCGAACCGTACGAGGACGTGACAAACATGTACAGCGCGCCCAAGTACAGAGAGATAGACCCGAATCCCGTGATGTCGATATTTTTCTTTTTGTTTTTCGGACTGATGGTCGGCGACGCGGCATACGGCGTGATACTCGCGGCGCTCGGGCTTGGGTTCGGTTTCAGCAAGAAGTTCGACGTGAGCATGCGCAGACTGTTACAGCTTGTAGGCTGGGGCGGAGTTTCGGCTGTTTTCTGGGGCATACTGTTCGGCAGTTATTTCGGGATAGACTTCGGCGAAACGCAGGTCGCGATCTGGTTCAATCCGATGCAAGACCCTATGGCGATGCTGTACCTGTCTATCGCGCTCGGCGTTTTGCAGCTCACGGTCGGTTACGTTATGCAGTTTATCAAGCTGTGTAAAGCCGGAAAGCCGTTGTCGGCTGTATTCGACGCAGGTCCTATTATACTGTTGTTCGCCGCGCTCGCTTGCGTTGCGATCGGCATGATAACCCCGGGCATGATCCCTAAGTTCGATTTCGTAATAACGGAATCGGGCAAGCGCGGGCTTACAATAACCGCAATTACGCTCGCCGCGCTCGGCGTAGCGATAATGATAATATTCGGCGGACGCAAAAACAAAAACGTATTCGGCAAGGTTTTCGGCGGATTTAAGGGGCTTTACGGCTTGATAAATCTGCTGTCCGATCTGTTGTCGTATTGCAGACTGTTCGGTTTGGCTTTGTCATCGTGCGCTATCGCGCTTGCGTTCAACACGCTCGGGCTTACTTTCGGCGCGGCGGGGTACGTGTTATTGGTGGTGCTGCACATATTCAATATGGCTCTCGCAGTGCTTAGCGCATACGTGCACAACGTCAGACTTCAAGTGCTCGAGTTTTACGGCAAGTTCTACGACGGCGAGGGCAGACTGTTCGCGCCGCTCGGACAGAGAACCAAAAACGTTCGTTTCGGTTAAATCACGCGGGTTTCCGCGACAACAAGAAAAAGGAGACTTTTATTATGGCAATGGGTAATTTTTATGCCTTACTCGGAGCGGCGCTCGCCGTTGTTATTTCGGGCATCGGTTCGGCGATAGGCGTTGCGCGTGCGGGACAAGCAAGTTCGGCGCTCTTGACCAAGCAGCCCGACAAGTTCGGTAAAGTGCTTATTCTGCAGCTTCTCCCGTCTACGCAGGGCTTGTACGGCTTTGTCGTCGGGTTCATGGTGCTCGTGCGACTCGGCGCGCTCGGCGGAAATATGACGGTCATAAGCGAAGCCGGCGGTTGGTCGATATTCGCATACTGCATGCCTATAGCGATAGTCGGTTTGGCGTCTGCTATCATGCAGAGCAACGTGGCTATATCGTGCGTCAATCTTTTGGGCAAGCAGGAAACGATGTTCGGCAGAACGATAATCATGACCGCGCTCGTCGAGCTTTTCGCAATATTCGCTTTTATAGTATCGCTGCTCGGCGTCATGCTTATAAATCTCGATCAAATAACTTACGTCGCACCCGTCGCGGCGGCATTGGTGGCGTAAATGCAGGGCGATAAGCGGCTTATCGACGATATACTCGCAACGGCGAAGGCGGCGGCGGAAGCAGCCGTGAACGAGGCGACCGAAAATAATACCGCCGCGCTCAAAAAGGTGCAGGCGGAGCTTGACGCGCAACGCGCTCAAGCCGAAGCGGAGATAAAGGCGGCGGCAGACCGCGAGCGCGCGGGCAAAGTCAAGCTCGGCGAACTCGAAGCGGGCAAGATCATGCTCGACGCCAAGCAGCGCTGCGTGAGCGCGGTGTACGACGAGGTTTACAAAAAGCTCGTCGGACTGTCTAACGAAAAATATCTTGCGCTCATGAAAAAGCTCATATCGCGGACTTGCGAGGACGGCGACGAGATAATCGCGTCGTCTGCCGACAAGAGCATTACCGACGCATGGGTGAAAAAACTCGGCGGCGAGCTTAAGAAAAAGCTGTCGCTATCCGCCGAGCGCGGCGAGTTTTCGCGCGGCGTGATACTGCGTAATCCCAAATACGACAAAAGTCTTACGTTCGACGATATAGTCGCCGAGCTGAAAGAACGGACGGTCGGCGATACCGTGGCGAGGCTCGGATTATGACGACTACGACCGTTTACGCCAATATGCTCGCCAAGTTCGAGGCGGATCGTCTTGACGACGAGCGGCTGCGCCGAATAGTCGAGGCGGGGTCGTTGAGCGAAGCGCTTAAAATGCTCGGCGACTACGGTTACCCTTCGGGCGACGGATCGGTGGACGGTTTCGTCGTGGCGGCTACGAACGAACTGATCGGGTTCGTGAGCGAGAACGCGGCGAGCGAGAGCGTAAAGAACGCATTGCTCGCGCCGTTCGTGTATAACAACGTCAAGCTCGCGTACAAGTCTCGGTTCGTGCAAACTCCCGACGCGTATTACGATTGCGGAACGGATAACGAGGGTATAGCCCGCGGCGTGTACGACGAGCTTGAAAATAGCATTGCCGCAACGCTCGAAAAACTCGACGACGAAAACGAGCGCGCGCCGCAAAAAATAGATTTTGCGCTTACCGCGGCGATGTATAAATATGTGCTCGGATGCGGCGTCAAAAGCGTGCGTAATATGTTCGCGGCAGAAATAGACTTTAAGAACATGCTCACTGCGGCGCGCATGATACGGCTCGGTATAAGCGGAGACGAGTTCTTGGACGGCGGACGTATAAAAAAATCGACGCTCGAGAACGTTACCGCGGACGAGTTTGCCGAAAGCTTCGAGCGCACGCCTTACGCGGAGACTGCGGCGCGCATCGCCGAGAACGGTTTTTCGGAATTGTGGCGCGCAGAGCGCGACGCCGACGAGTTTTTACTGCTCGTCACCGAACCGCTTTGCGAAAGCATAGGCGGGTACGAGCCGTTCTTGCATTACTATATAAAAACGCGCGTCGAGCTGAAAAAGATAAAAACCGCGCTCGTATGCGTCAAAACTAACGCGCGCGCCGAGTTTTATAAGCGCGTAGCAATAAAATAAACCGAAATTTGCGCTTTCCGTCTTTACGCGGAAAGTAAAAGCGATCAAGGATAGCATTTATGGAAAAGACAGGCAAAATAGCCGTCATCGGCGACGGCGAAAGCGTCACTGCGTTTATGGCGATCGGCGCGGCGGTGTTCGGAGTAAACGACGAGTACGACGCTGCGGATACGTTGCGTCGGCTTGCAAAGTCGAACGAGTACGCAGTGATACTCGTTACCGAAAACTATGCCGCAAAGATGGAACAGCTCATGCAAAAACTCAAAGAGCGTCCGTATCCCGCGGTGCTGTGCGTGCCGGGGGCTACGGGTTCTAACGGTTTCGGCATGAAAGGCGTGCGCAAGGACGTGGAAAAAGCCGTCGGCGTGGACATTTTGCAGTGAAGAGCGAATAGTGAAAAGTGAAGAGTGACCCAAACGGGCGACAATTCCCGAACAATGGTTTTCATTCGGTTATTATCCGAAATAAGAGGTATCTATGGGTAAAATAATCAAGATCAGCGGACCGCTTATCGTTGCGGACGGAATGAGAGACGTTAAAATGTACGACGTCGTGCGCGTGTCCGAAAAAGGACTGATCGGCGAAGTGATAGAACTTCGCGGCGACAAAGCGTCGATTCAGGTTTATGAAGAAACGAGCATGCTCGGCACCGGCGAGCCTGTTGTGTCCACGGAACAGCCGCTGTCCGTAGAACTCGGACCGGGGCTTATCGGTTCGATATACGACGGTATACAGCGTCCGCTCGAGAGCTTGTATTCGCTTTCGGGCGCGAGAATAGACCGCGGCGTCGGCGCGCCCGCGCTCGACCGCGGCAGAAAATGGGAGTTTGCGCCTGCAGTCGAAAAAGGCGACGCCGTAGAGAGCGGCGACGTATTGGGCACGGTCAAAGAAAACGAAGTCGTCGAGCATCGGATAATGGTTCCGTTCGGAGTTTCGGGCAAAGTGGAAAAAATTTCCGCGGGCGCGTTTACGGCAGAAGATACCGTCGCCGTGATTACCGACGGAAAAAAATCGCATAACGTGACCATGATTCAGCGTTGGCCGGTTCGGCGCGGCAGACCGTATAAGGAAAAGCTTCCGCCCGTAGAGCTTTTGACTACTGGACAGCGCGTTGTAGACACGTTGTTCCCCATAGCGCGCGGCGGCGTAGCCGCCGTTCCCGGACCGTTCGGCTCGGGCAAGACCGTTTTGCAGCATGCGCTCGCCAAGTGGTCGGACGCGGATATAATAGTGTACGTCGGCTGCGGCGAACGCGGCAACGAGATGACCGACGTTTTGAACGAATTTCCCGAACTCATCGACCCTAAAACCGGTCAGCCGCTTATGAAACGCACGGTGCTCATTGCCAACACGTCAGATATGCCGGTCGCCGCGCGCGAGGCGAGCATTTACACGGGAATAACCATTGCGGAGTATTACCGCGATATGGGCTACTCGGTCGCGATCATGGCGGATTCCACGTCGCGTTGGGCGGAGGCTTTGCGCGAAATGAGCGGAAGACTTCAAGAGATGCCGGGCGAGGAAGGCTATCCCGCGTATCTTTCGAGCAGGCTCGCGGAGTTCTACGAGCGCGCCGGCGCTGTCAAGCTGTGCGGCAGCGCGGAACGCATCGGCTCGGTCACTGCTATAGGCGCGGTATCGCCCCCCGGCGGAGATATGTCGGAGCCTGTAAGCCAAGCTACATTGCGAATAGTAAAGGTATTTTGGGGGCTTTCGAGCGCGCTCGCGTATAAGCGGCATTTTCCCGCGATCGATTGGCTCGTGAGCTATTCGCTGTACAGCGACAGGCTGTCCGATTGGTTCGCGCGCAACGTCGACGAAAAGTTTACGGCATACCGCGCGGAGATAAGCAGAATACTTCAGGACGAAGCGAGACTCGACGAGATAGTTCGGCTCGTAGGCATAGACGCGCTTTCGCCGCGCGACAGACTGACTATGGAAGCGGCAAAATCGGTACGCGAAGATTATCTGCACCAAAACTCGTTCCACGAAGTGGATACGTATACGTCGCTTGCCAAGCAGTTCAAAATGCTCAAGCTCATAGTCGATTTTTATCACCGCGCGTTGCGCGCGCTCGACGACGGCGCGGGTGTGAACGCGATACTCGCATTGCCGTGCCGCGAGCAGATAGGCAGAGCGAAATACGTAAAAGAAGACGAGATCGATTCGCTCGATAAATTGCACGACGAAATGCTCAAGCAGCTTTCCGAACTCAAGAAGGAGGACGAGTGATGCGTAAAGAATACCGTACCGTAAAAGAGGTCGTCGGACCGTTGATGCTCGTCGAGCAGGTGGAAGGCGTAAAATACAACGAACTCGTAAAAATAACGCAGAGCGGAGACAGTGAAACTCGGCTCGGCAGAGTGCTCGAAGTGGACGGCGACAAAGCGCTCGTGCAGCTTTTCGCGCCCAGCCGCGGACTTAAGATCTCGGACGCGAAAGCGGCGTTCACGGGCAAGGCGATAGAACTCAAAGTGTCGCACGAAATGCTCGGCAGAGTATTCGACGGTATGGGCAATCCCATAGACGGCGGCGCGGAGATATTGCCCGAAAAGAGCTTGGATATAAACAGCAGCCCAATGAATCCCGTTGCGCGCGACTACCCGAACGAGTTTATCCAAACGGGCGTCAGCGCGATCGACGGACTCAACACGCTCGTAAGAGGGCAGAAACTGCCCGTGTTTTCGGCGTCGGGCTTGCCGCATGCCGACCTCGCGGCGCAGATAGCGCGTCAATCACGAGTAAAGAACACCGACGATAAGTTCGCCGTCGTGTTCGCGGCTATGGGCATAACGTACGAGGAGAGCGACTTTTTCATAAACGATTTTCGGCGCACGGGCGCGATAGACCGCACGGTTATGTTTCTCAACCTTGCCGATGACCCCGCCGTCGAGCGTATAAACACGCCGCGTATGGCTATGACCGCGGCGGAGTACCTCGCGTTCGATTGCGATATGCACGTGCTCGTCGTCATGACGGATATAACCAACTATGCGGAAGCGCTGCGCGAGATATCGTCGGCGCGGCGCGAAGTCCCCGGTCGGCGCGGTTATCCCGGGTATATGTATACCGACCTTGCTACAATTTACGAGCGCGCGGGGCGTATACGCGGCAAAAAAGGGTCTATAACGCTTATACCGATATTGACCATGCCCGAGGAAGACAAAACGCACCCGATCCCCGATCTTACGGGTTATATCACGGAAGGGCAGATAATACTGTCGCGCGAACTGTACAAAAAAGGCATGAACCCGCCGATCGACGTGCTGCCCAGCCTATCGAGATTGAAAGATAAGGGCATAGGCAACGGCAAAACGCGCAAGGATCACGCCGACACCATGAACCAATTGTTTTCGGCGTACGCGCGCGGCAAGGACGCAAAGGAACTGTCCGCGATATTGGGCGAAGCCGCGTTATCGGACGTGGATGTTCTGTACGCCAAGTTCGCAGAAGAATTTGAAAAGCAGTATATCAATCAAGGTTTCAACGAGAACCGCAGTATAGAGCAAACGCTCGATATCGGTTGGAAACTGCTCAAAATTTTGCCGCGATCGGAATTGAAGAGAATACGCGACGAATATTTGGACGAATTTCTGAAATAGCTTATTCGTTGTTGTCAAGCTTGATAACGGTTACGCTCTCGTTGTCCCCATTTGGGGAAAATGTCGGCGAGGAACGAGCCGACAAAAGGGGCATGACAGGGAGATAGTTGTTATATGTCGTTTGAATATAACAAAAACAATAAAACATTTGCTCAGACTTTGCGTGCGAATATGACCAAGGAAAAGCGCAAACTATGGTTTATGTTTTTAAGTAAATTGCCGATAAAGGTTCGCAGACAAAAGATGATCGGTAATTATATCCTCGATTTTTATTGCGCTAAGGCTAAAACCGCAATCGAAATAGACGGGTCGCAGCATTACGAATGACGGCGTCGCAGGAGATAAAGAACGAGACGAATTTTTACAAGCCAACGGCATATCGGTGCTTCGATATAGCAATCGCGATGTGAATGAAAATTTTAACGGCGTTTGCGAAGATATTTTTAGGAAATTACAACCGATACGTTAAAAAGCCCCTTTGTCACCTCGCAAGCTCGGTGACGTTTCCCCAAAAGGGGACAACGAGAGTTTTTGAGTATAACTGCTCGACATTTATTTTTTATATCGTTATAGGTAATCCATATGGCACGGTTAAACGTAAATCCCACGCGCATGGAACTGCGCAGATTAAAAGACAGGCTCAAGACCGCCGAGCGCGGGCACAAGCTGCTTAAAGACAAGTCGGACGAAATGGTTCGGCAGTTTCTCGTTTTGATAAAAGAGAATAAGCGGTTACGCGAGGAACTTGAGGGCGATATTGCCGACGCGTTGCGCACGTTCGCGCTGTCCGCATCCGCGCCGCTCGACGTTGTGCAAGCGATTGCGTTGCCCACGCTCACCGCGACGATAAACGTGGGAACGAAGAACGTAATGGGCGTGGACGTGCCGTATATGCAAACCGCGCGCACGGGCGACGTAAAACTGCCGTATGCGCTTTGCGCCGCGCCTGCCGAACTTGACGACGCCGTGCTAAAGCTTATCGAGCTTACCGACAAAATACTCCATCTCGCCGAGGTCGAAAAAACGTGCAATATGCTCGCCGACGAAATAGAAAAGAACAGACGCCGCGTTAACGCGCTCGAATACGTTATGATCCCGCAATTGCAAGAGACTATCAAGTATATACTCATGAAACTCGACGAGAACGAGCGCGCATCGATTATCAGATTGATGAAAGTAAAAGAACTGAACAAATCATGATATTATAATCGTCTGCCGCATACAAGCTCTCTCCTAAGGTGAATATTCGAGGAACGAGCGAGCATGCGAACGTTTTCTGCGCACTGAAGAATCGCCGCTATAGAACAATAAATCAACAATTCATTTGACGCCTCACGCAAACATAGCATAAAACACAAGCCGACAAAACGGAAAGACATACACCTCTTTCCGTTTTCGTATTTGGGAATTTAATTCTTAATTTATCTCGGTGCGCATAACTATATAACATGAATTCCGGCAAAAAAGTTTTTATAATGTTGCTTGCGGCGGTCGCCGCTGTTATCACGTTTTTGAGCGCGTGCGCTACCGATCTTACCGAAAACGTAAGCGAGATACGGCGCGGATATTTCAGCGCCGAGGACGACGTAATGACGGTTACCGTCGTATCGGGCATGCGCGAACGAAACTACGTTGCGGACGGCGTAGCGGGCGAGCTTGTTCCGTACACGCTCGTAACGGTCGTGCCTAAAACGTTCGATCCCGATGCTACATACACATACGCCGTGAGCGCAAACGGCGCGAGCTACGGAGGAACTATGAAAGTTCATCCGTTCGCGGCGTCGTTCTCGGCGGAAGTCGAAGCGGAACTTACGGGCGAAATAACGGTGACGGTGAACGATCGCGAATACGCGCCCGTCGATATGACCGGCGACGGCGTTTCGTTCGACAAAGCGATCGACGCGGCTAAAACGGAGCTTAAGCCCGAAGACGGGTACGAAGTGCGTGCGCGTATGATAAAAAACCCGATAGGCGACGGGTTGTGCTGGCACGTGGCGTACTACTTCCGCAGCGGGAAACAGAGCGGCGTACTGCTCGATCCCATCGACTTGAACACGCTCGCGAAAAAGACCGATTAAACGTAAAAAAATTTCCGAATTAAAAATTTCGCAATAAAAAAACGCTTGTATATACCGAATTTTTGTGTTATAATAGGTCAATGAACGAATCGGACGACAAGCTTACCACGCAGGCGAATAGTTTGGATAACGTCAAAGCAGACGAATCGGGTTCTGCTCGTACCGTGCCGTCCGAAAACGGGAATGCAATAGGGGATATAGCGCGCGTCGCTTTCAAAGCGGTCGCCGTCGCGCTGTCGCTCGTATTGCTTATAACGAGCATATTGACCGTCGCATTGCCGCTCAAGGCAATGCGGGTTTTTAATATTTTAGGTATGTACGAGCGCGCGCTCGTATCCGGCACGCGATATATCGACGGCGAGTTAAAACGCGAAAAAGTCGACGTTTCGATGATAGGAAAATATTATATTTTGCTGTCGAACGGAATAAACGATAATCAAAACGCGCTGTCGCTCGCAACGTCTATCCCGTCTTCGCTCAATAACGCCGATTTTATCGAAGCGCTCGAAGTTTGTATCAATCTTTCGGATAAGCTCATGCGCGAGTCCGCCGAAAAAGACGATATAAAGAGCGCAAAGTATTTTGCCGAGCGTCTCGAAAAATACACGCGTTACTATTCCGCCGTTTTCGGCGTATCGACCGTGTTCGACGAAAAGGACGCGAAAAACAAGCAGACGTTTTCGCCGGCTTTGCATCCGTTCGTGTACAGCGTGCGTCATGCGTTGATGACGCAGAACTTCCGCGCGAGATACTATATGGACGAATTCGACGAGATGCTTTGCAACGGCGGAACGAACGGATACGTTTTGCGCCGCACCGATAACAATATAAACACGTTCAACGGAACAAACGTTTATAATACGGACGGTACGCTTAACCGTACCATAATGAATAACTTTGTGGATTACGTCGATCAGCTTTCCGAATACGTTGCGATCGAGTTCGAGCGCTGCGGCATGACCGACGCCAAGCTGAACGAGCTTGAGGAAACGCGTAAAAAGTATGCGCATGCGCTCGACGGCAGCGAGTTCAAGCTGTTCTTGACAAAAGAGAACGGATATACTCGGCTGTATCAGGGACTGAAGTCGTTCCCGAGTTATGCGCAAGCCGCGGTCTCGTTCAATCCTCAAAACGCCGACGAGCAGCTTATGCAATTGTTCTGGGTGCAAAAACTCGCGACCGCCGCTAACAGATTTTGGAATATGGAAATACTCGTTTGGTTCAACCGCGAAAGCTACGGCGTGAGCATGGACGCCATCGACGAGGAGTACGGCGCGCATGCGTACCGAAATTTTATAAACGTGCGGTATCCCGGCAATCAACAAAACACGCTCGAGGGCGTATACGACATATTCATGAAAAACTATATCGATAATTTCCAAGGATAACAAGGAGAAGCATTATGGATAAAATCGTAAAAGAAGGACTCACTTTCGACGACGTTCTGCTCATACCGGGCGAATCGCACGTGACCCCGAAAGACGTCGATCTGACGACAAAACTAAGCGACGACATAACGCTCAATATACCGCTCGTTTCGGCGGCTATGGATACCGTGACCGAATCGCGGCTCGCAATAGCGATAGCGCGCGAGGGCGGTATGGGCATCATTCATAAAAACATGAGCATCGACGCGCAAGCCGAGCACGTGGACAAGGTAAAGCGCAGCGAGCACGGAGTTATAACCGACCCGTTCTTTTTAGACCCCGACAAAAAGGTGTCGGACGCGCTCGCGCTCATGCACAAGTACAAGATTTCGGGCGTGCCTATCGCCAAAAAAGGCAAGCTCGTCGGAATACTTACCAATCGCGATCTGCGGTTCGAGACCAATTTCGATCAGCCGATCGAAAACGTCATGACCAAAGATAAGCTCGTAACTGCGCCCGTCGGCACAACGCTCGATCAGGCAGCCAAGATTTTGGGCAAGCACCGCATAGAAAAATTGCCCATAGTCGACGAAAAGGGCAATCTCAAAGGTCTTATCACCATTAAAGATATAGAAAAGGCGATACAGTACCCCAATTCCGCAAAGGATAAGAACGGCAGGCTGCTCGTCGGCGCGGCGATCAGCAACGGTGCGGGGTACATGGACAGAGCCAATGCGCTCGTCGCCGCCAAGGTCGACTGTCTCGTAGTGGACACCGCGCACGGGCATAATGTGGACGTTATCAAGGCTGTGGAAAAAGTCAAGACCGCGTTCCCGCACATAACGATCATAGCCGGCAACGTCGCAACCGCCGCGGCTACCGAAATGCTGTATAAGGCGGGCGCGGACGTGGTAAAAGTGGGTATCGGACCCGGCTCGATCTGCACTACGCGCATAGTAGCGGGTATAGGCGTGCCGCAAGTAACGGCTATCATGGACTGCGCCGAGATCGCGGATAAGTACGGCAGAGCGATAATCGGCGACGGCGGTATCAAGTACAGCGGCGACATAACCAAAGCGATCGCCGCGGGTGCGCACGCCGTAATGATAGGCTCGCTGTTCGCAGGCACAAGCGAAAGCCCCGGCGAGCTTGAGATATATCAGGGCAGAAGTTTCAAAACATACCGCGGAATGGGAAGCTTGGGCGCAATGCCGCTCGGCAGCAAAGACAGATACTTCCAAGAAGGCACGAAAAAGCTCGTGCCCGAGGGCGTGGAAGGCAGAGTGCCGTACCGCGGCGTGCTCGCCGATATAGTATATCAGCTTATCGGCGGCTTGCGTTCGGGTATGGGCTATACGGGCATGCCCACGATCGCCGAACTTCGTCGCAACGCCAAGTTTGTCAAGATAACCAACGCCGCGCTCATAGAATCGCACCCGCACGATATTTCCATTACCAAGGAAGCGCCGAACTACTCGCCGAAAGGCTAAGCGCACTCGCACAGTCTAATGCGACGATTTTGCTGTAAATTTCGCTTTCGGCGGCGTTGCTTGTCCTCGCCGTAGCGGCGCTACGACTTCGGACAATGCGTCTTGCCGAAAACAAAATTCACGGACGCAACTTCGCCGCGTCGTCTATGCTCGTGCGCTCGAAAAAACGTAAAAATACTTGTTATAGATGCGAACAGAACCTTATAAAAGCGTTTTTGGCGCAGAAATGTAAAATTATCCTTATAAGGAAGCGAAATGTTAAAAGCATATACCATACCGATAGACTTGACGAGACCGCGAATTCGCGTAGCCGTGATAGGCTGCGGCAGATGGGGTTCGTTTTTGGCATGGTATACGGCGGGGCTTGGGCACACCGTAACGCTGTACGGCAGAACGGGTTCGTTCGGTTACGAGCGGCTTTGCATGTCGCGCAAAAACGAGTATGTGGAACTGCCAAGCTCGGTCACTCTGACCGACGACATCAAAAAGGCTGTAAACGGCGCGGACGTAGTGCTCGTATCGGTGCCGTCGCAGAGTTTCCGAGACGTTATCGGCGATCTGAAGTCGCGTTGCAAGCTCGACGGCAAGTATATAGTCACTTGCATGAAAGGTATTGAGATACAAACGGGCAAGAGACTGTCCGAGATCGCGCTCGAAGCGTTCGACGATTGGCAGATCGCGGTTTGGGCGGGACCGGGGCACGTTCAGGAATTTACGGTCGGCAATCCGAATTGCATGATAATCGATTCGTACGAGCCGGACACGACGGTTCGCATAGTAGAGTATTTCAAAAGTCCGCTTATAAGATTTTATTACGGCAACGATATAATCGGTACGGAAATAGGCGCGGCGGCAAAGAACGTAATGGGAATAGTCGCCGGCGTTCTCGACGGTATGAAGCTATCCGCACTGAAAGGCGCGTTGATGGCGCGCGGCAGCCGCGAGGTGTCGAGATTGATAGAAAGTCTCGGCGGCAATCCGTTGTCCGCATACGGTCTGTGTCACTTGGGCGACTACGAAACCACTTTGTTTTCGGAGCATAGCCATAATCGGCAATGGGGCGAAAACTACGTGCTCGGTAAGCCGTTCAAAAGTCTCGCCGAGGGCGTGCATACGGCGCGGGCGATCAGCTTGCTTGCCGATTCGCTCGACGTTGATATGCCGATAACCACGGCGGTAAACACGATGATAATAGATAAAGTGCCGCCGCGCACCGCAATGGAACAACTGTTCGAGCGCAGCCTCAAAGTCGATTTGAAATAGCGATTATATAACCCGATCGAATAATTAAGCAACTGCAATAACAAAACCCCGAGAGCTTGCTCGGGGTTTTGCATTTATTGAAAAATAGTATTAAAACGCTTGACAGACGGGGGGGGGATGATATAATGCTTTTATAAAAACTTCGGAGGCTCGAATGTTTAAGAAAAACGACAAATATTGGTTCAGAGCATATGCTTTGGTCGATGCATTTATTATTGTGATTTGTTCGCTTATGTTAGTCGGCGGTGTCGTAATTTTGGCTCTCGGAATAAGTGTAACTGATGTGAACGGTATAGTAACAGGAACATTATATATAGTCGGTAGCATAGCGGGAGCATTTGTGATGCATATCGTTTATCATTTGGCTTTATCGCTGTATTTGGATATTAAGTTGATACGCAATAAAATGTACGGTATCGATAACGGCGATTTCGATAAAGCATTAACGGAAGATAATTCAAAGCGGCGTCGCGTGGCTGTGCAAGATGATATAACAGTGCAAATTCGTGCGCTTAAACAATTGTGCGATGACGGAATTATAACGCAAGAAGAATTCGAGATAAAGAAACAGTCGCTATTAAATCAATAAAAAATACCGAACAAGTCAAACGTCGGCTTGTTCGGTATTTTTTATTAGTGTTTGTATTAGTTAAATCAAAGCTTGCAGTTATCTATTATATAATCGGCGACTTTGGTCTCGTCGAGTCGGATCTGGCTCATGGAGTCGCGGTCGCGCACGGTGACTGTGCCGTTATCGAGCGTGTCGAAGTCGACCGTCACGCAGTACGGCGTGCCGATCTCGTCCTGACGGCGATACCGTTTGCCTATCGAACCGGGCAGGTCGTAGGTGCATGCGACGCCGCGCTTTTTGAGCGAACGGAAAAGATTGTCGGCGCGCTCGCTCAATGCTTTTTGAAGCGGGAGCACGGCGGCTTTATATGGCGCGATCGCGGGCGCAAAGCGCATGACCACGCGGCTGTCTTTTTCGAGCTGTTCCTCGTCATATGCGTTGCAAAGCACCGCGAGCAGCGCTCTGCCCACGCCGAGCGACGGCTCGATAACGTACGGCGTGTACGTCTCGTTGGTGACGGGATCGGTGTATTCGAGCTTTTCGCCCGAGAACTCGGAATGTTTTTTGAGATCGTAGTCCGTGCGGTCGGCTATGCCCCAAAGCTCGCCCCAACCGAAGGGGAACAAATACTCGAAGTCGCTCGTCGCTTTGGAATAGAACGAAAGCTCGGCTTTGTCGTGGTCGCGTATGCGCAGGCTCTCCTTGTCAAGCCCGAGCGCAAGCAAAAAGTCGTAGCAGTATTTTTTCCAATACTCGAACCACTCGAGATCCTCGCCGGGTTTGCAGAAAAACTCCATTTCCATCTGCTCGAATTCGCGCACGCGGAAAATAAAGTTACCTGGGGTTATCTCGTTGCGGAACGACTTGCCGATCTGGCACACGCCGAACGGTACGCGCGCTCGGCACGAGCGCACCACGTTTTTGAAGTTTACGAATATACCCTGTGCGGTCTCGGGGCGCAGATAGCACGTAGACAGCGAATCTTCCGTAACGCCTTGGAACGTCTTGAACATGAGCTGAAACTTTTTAACGGGCGTAAAATCGGACTTGCCGCAAACGGGGCAAGGTATTTTATGCTCGGCAACGAATGCGGAAAGCGCGTCGTTATCCATGGCGGCTACGGGCACGTCGAGTTTGTGTTTGTGCGCGTACGCCTCGACGAGATCGTCGGCGCGGCAGCGGCTCTTGCACGCCTTACAGTCCATGAGCGGATCGGAAAAGCCCGCGAGATGTCCCGACGCTTCCCAAACTTTCGGATTCATGAGTATGGAGCAGTCCAATCCGAAGTTGTTTTCGCTCTCGGTGACGAACTTTTGCCACCACGCTTTTTTGATGTTGTTGTACAGCTCCACGCCGACCGGACCGTAGTCCCAAGTGTTGGCAAACCCGCCGTAAATATCGCTTCCCGCAAAAATCAACCCGCGAGACTTGCACAGCGCAACCAGCTTATCCATTGTTACTTTCATACAAGGCGTCCTTTTAGATGTAATATACGGATATTGTAATACAATTGCTTAATCTTGTCAAGTGAGTAGAGAATTAAGAATTTAGAATTTAGCCGCTACGCGGCATTAAAGGCTTTCTTCGGCTGCGCAAAAGCAAAAGCGTCGCAACCCAAGCGACGCTTTCGTATGTATTAACGCAAGATCGGACAAATGCCGAACGCGTGATTTAGCAGCAGCACTTATCTTTGCCGCCGCAGCAGCACATAACGATGTAAAGCAAGAGAATGTCTTGGCAGTCGATACCGCGCTTGCAACCGCAGTCGTTGCCGCCGCCGCAGCAGCACAAAAGCAACAACAGCGTGAGTATATCGCAGCCGCATCCGCAACCGTTGTTAAACATGGCAGTCCTCCTTGAAAAATTTTTTATCGCCTCGCGCGTGTTTCGCACTCGACCGCAGCGCGGAACGATGTCGGGGCTTTTGCTTTTCCTTTCGGTACCTAAAGGTCGGGCATAAGTCCGTCGTCGCTCCGTGCCGCGACTGAGGCGAGCGAGCGATGTATTTCTTTCGTACGACAAGCGCTTATCTATAATCAGTCTATGGGTTTTTCGGGAGAGTGTGCAAAATGTTTGCAAACTTTTTTTCGATATGTTATAATCGATATAAGGACGGCTCGATGAAGAGCGCCTGCTTTTTTTATTTAAGGCTATGGGCTATCGCGGTAAGCGCGAAGTCCAATAGAGGTGAACATGAAAATAAATACTCGTTCGATAACGCTTGCGGCAACGCTGACGGCGCTTTGCGCCGTGTCGGGCGCAATGCCGTACGTATTCTTTCTGCCCGTCGCGGTCGCGGCGTCCACGCTGTCGTTGGGAACGGTCGCGTTCGTGGGGCTTGCGTTCGGCTGTATAAGTCTCGCATACTGTTTCGTAATGCCGGCGTCGGTTGTGTCGGTTGCGTTCGTGCAAGCGCCGTACATTGCGATATTGCCGAGAATAGCCGCGGCGCTCGTCGCGTTCGGCGTGTTCAAGCTGATGTGCAAACTGCTCAAAACGGACGTCGACGGCAAGCATGCCCGCGCTCGCCGCGCGGCGGCGTCGTCGGTTTCGGCGGCGTTCGGCAGCATAGCGAATACGGCTATAGTGATCGGCTTGCTCGTCGCGATCATGCCAGAGAGCGAAATGGGCGGCGTCACGGTTATAGCGTATGTGCCGACAATGCTCATATCGGGCGTTATAGAATGTGTTTGCATGGCGGCGCTCACTCCGCCGATCGCGCTTACGCTCGATAAATACGTTTTGAAAAAACGCAAAAAGCCGAGCGATAAAGCCGTGCCGACCGAACAAACCGAGCCGAACGCGAAAAAAACGCAAGGCGCGGATAAAATATAAGGATAAATATCATGGTCATTGTTTTCGACATAGGAAATACGAATATAAAAATGGGCTTGTTCAACGGCGACGAGCTGGTGCATACCTTGCGCTTGGCGTCGAGCAACAAGACGGGCGACGAGTATTGGCTGCTGATCAAGGATATGCTCGCAGTAAAGAACGTGTCGGTCTCGGAACTCGAGGGCGCGGTCATAAGCTCGGTAAATCCCAATCTCAATTATACGATCGAGCACATGGTGCAAACGTATTTCGGATTCAAGCCGATGACGGTTGGCGCGGGGCTTAAAACGGGCATGAATATAAAGTACGACAACCCTAAAGAACTCGGCGCGGACAGAGTCGCGGGCTGCGTCGCGGCATACAGACTGTACGGCATACCGAACGGCAAGCCGTGCATAATGATCGACTGCGGCACGGCTACCACGTTCAACGTTATAACCGAAAGAGGCGAACTGACGGGCGGTGCGATCTCGTTCGGTTTGAAGTCCGCTGCGGACTCGCTGTTCGCCGCCGCGGCAAAGCTGCCTAAAGTCGAGCTTGCCGTGCCGAAATCGGCGATCGGCAGAACTACGATAACAAATATGCAGTCGGGTATAATATACGGCTATTCGGGCATGGTAGAATCCATGGTGCATAGGCTCAAGACCGAAGCGGGCATGCAAAACGCCGTCATCGTGGCTACGGGCGGCATATCCGATATAGTCAATAAATGCGTATCCGTAATAGACGTAGTAGACAGAACGCTCACTTTGCGCGGTCTGAATATCATATATAAATTGAACAAGTGACAGACGGCAAGCCTGATGGCATAGCTGCAATATCAACGGAAAAAGGAAAGCGAAATGAAAAAACATAAAATAGCGATCATGGGTTTCGGCACCGTAGGCGGCGGAACGTACGACATACTGACGCAAAACCGCGATCATATCCGATCGACTCAAGGCGTCGATATAGAAGTAAAGTATGTACTCGACCGCAGTGCGGAGAGTCTCGAAAAGCGCGGCGCGGATAAATCGCTGTTCTGCTCCGACGTAGACGCGCTCGCCGCGGATAAAGAAGTAGAACTTGTCGTAGAAACGATGGGCGGGGTCGAGCCGGCAAAAACGTTTATAACCAAAATGCTCCGCGCCGGCAAGTCGGTGGTGACGGCAAACAAAGAACTGCTCGCAAAATCGTGGAGCGAGCTTGAGCCTATCGCGAAAGAAAACGGCTGCGGCTTGTTTTTCGAGGCGAGCTGCGTCGGCGGCGTGCCGATAGTGCGCGCGCTCGGCGAGAGTTTTCAAGGCGATAAGGTGCAAAGCATATACGGCATAATAAACGGCACTACCAACTATATCCTCAGCAAAATGAGCGCCGAGGGCGTGAGTTATTCGCAAGCGCTCGCGCAAGCTCAAGCGCTCGGCTTTGCCGAAGCGAACCCCACATCGGACGTGGAAGGTTACGACGCCGCGTATAAACTGTCCATACTCGGTTCGCTCGCGTTTCATACGAGCTTGCCGTATCAGAGCATATACCGCGAGGGTATAACGCGCGTGACCGCCGCGGATATAGTAAACGCGAAACGTCTCGGTTACGAGATAAAACTTTTGGCGATAGGCAAGCGTTGCGGAAACGATATAGAAGCGCGAGTGCACCCCGTATTCGTGGAGAAAAACCACCCGTTGGCGTCGGTGTCGGGCGCGTTCAACGCGGTATATCTGCACGGCGATTTCGTGGGCGATCTCATGTTTTACGGCGCGGGCGCGGGCGCGCACCCGACGGGCAGCGCGATAGTGTCCGACATAGTAAAAGCGCTTTGCGGCAAGCCGACGTACTGCGATTTCGACAATAACGGCAAGCTCGATAAGTCGGTAAACCTTGTCGGGGATTTCTTGAGCGGATACTATATCTGCGTAACCGTCGACGATAAAGCGGGCGTGCTTAGTCGAATATCGACGATATTGAGCGATAACGGCGTGAGCATCAAAGCGGCTACGCAAGTACCGAGCGACGGCAACGCGGCTACGGTCGTGTTTTTAACGCACCCGTCGCGCGAACATTCGGTAATGCGTTCGCTCGAATCGATAGGCAAGCTCGCGTCCGTGCGCAATATAGATTCCGTGATCCGCGTTTTGTAAATTGCGAAACGTGAAATTCGGCGGCTGTCGCCGCATTAAAATTTAGATCCTTCGATACGCAGAAAACGCTCGGGATTACAAAAAACGCGCGCATGAGCCGAAGAATGCCGAGCCTTACATAATAAGCCGCGGCGATAGGCATAATAGAAATACCAAAACTTTTGCAAAGTAGCGTTAAAATGTTTGACAAACATCGCGGTACATTGTATACTTTATAAGTATGTTTTTACTTAACTTTCGGTAGGAGAAAGTCGATTAAATGAAAAAGTCAGTTAAACTCAAGAAATTCGGGCTCACTACAGTAACACTGTTTGTTTGCTTGGCGGTAATGTTGACGTGTTTTGCGTTCACGTTCCCGAGCTTTTCGGCATTTGCCGCAGAAACGCCTACGCCGCTCGTGAGCGGCGTCAAGGTCGTGGATAAATGCGATTACGGCGATAGCTTTACCGTTACCGTTCCTACGGAATCGGGCGTCAAAGTGGCGGTAACGTCTCCCGACGGCAAGACCAAGGTCGATACCGAGATAGGAACAGCCGCAAACGGCGAATATACGGTCAAAGCTACTCAAACGGGCAGCTATACCGTTACGTACTTCAAAGGCGACACTCTTGCCGAGGCGACCGCAAAATACGATTTCCGCGTATACGTATCGCTCGACGAGGAATATTTCCTTCGCGTCGACGATAAGGGCGCGGATATACCCACGTATATCAAAACGGGCGGCAAGTTCACTCTTCCCGATGCGGGCGTTTATTATTACGACGAAAACAAGATACTTCGCGAGTATGCCGGAGCAAATATAACCATCACTTCCGGCGATACCAAAACTCCTTATTCGGTCGGCGACGAGATCAACTGCTCGACTAACGGCAAAATGTTCTTTACGTACACCGCGCAACTCGGCGCAGACGGCAGCAAGCACATGAGCCAAACGTTTACCGTGAACGTACAGGATACGTTCGAGGACGTTTCCCGCCCTACGCTCACCGTTGCGGGCGTAAGCAGCAATATTTCCGTAAAGCGTCCCGTCACGCTCCCCAAAGCGACTGCGACCGACGATTTCGACCAAAATATCAAGATCAAGATCACCGTTAAAGGTCCCGATTCTCAACCCGTTCGCGTAGTCGACGTAGACGAGGACGGTTACGGTTATCAAAAGCAGGTCGAAGGCGACTATACGCAAGAAGACTTCGATCGCGACTATCCCGTCGCAGTGTTCGATAACGACGAAGCCATGGTATTCTATCCCATGACTGAAGGCGATTACACCGTCGAATACGTTGCCGAAGACGACAGCGAAAAAGAATCCGCGCGCCGCACGTTCACCATGAGAGCGAGCGACCGCGTAGCGCCTGTATTCAAAGAAATCGCAGAGGACGCCATTCCCGAAAAATGGGGCATGAGCGTATACAGCGACAGCGAAAAGACAAACAAGCTCGATAACAGCGGAAAAATAACGTTCACCGTTCCCACGATCGTGGATAACAAGAGCCACGTTTGGACGGAAGGCGACGAGAGCGACGATCTTATAGATTTGTTGTTCCGTATAACCGACGCCGATAACAACCGCACCGTCGTAGAGTTCTCTGACATACTTGCCGACAGATCCGACGACAGCAAAAAAAGCGGCTGGTCGAAGAAGGGTAACAGCACTTACGCCGACGGCGAAGATATCGAATTCGATTTGACGAACGGCTTCACGTTTGATTTCTCTAAGTACGACAGAAAAGACAGCAACGGCAATACCGCCGAGAGCAAAGCCGGTTCTTACACCGTTTACTTCCGTGCGGGAGACAAAGCGGGTAACCACTCGTCCAAGTCCTACACGATAACGCTCGAAAACGAGTATGTCGACTCCGTTGCGCCGGTTATCGAGGATCTTGACGTTCAGCCGTATATTTCCACGGGCGAAAGCTTTACCGTTCCCGCGCCCGTAGCCACGGATGCGAACGACAGCCGCCTTACCATAGAGTATTCGTTGGTATCCGGCGATAAATCCGTTACCGTCAAGGGCGGAGAAAAAGCCGAGTTCAAGACAGTCGATACCGCGACGTATCTCGTTTTGGACGAAGACGAGGAAGAGAAGAATTGGCTCGAGATCGCAGCCGATAAAAACCTGTACTTCGTTATCAAAGCGACCGACGATGTGGGTAACGTCACTTATAACACTAAAGACAATTCCGCAACTGCCGCTCAATCCAAGACCGTCATGAATATAATCGACGGCGCGATCAAGACTGGCGCGGAGCAAAGCGCGCTCAAAGTAGACGGTATCGAATTTACCGGCGAAAAGAAAGTAGGCAAGATCATGGAAGCGGGCAGCTTCACTGTCGAGACCACTAACGCAATGCGCAAGTATACCGGTTTTGAAGTAGGCGTATATAACGAAAACGGCAACGCCGTCAACGTAGAACTCACCACGTATACTACCGTCGACAAAGATGCTGATAAAGCAGTCATTCATGTGGACAACATAAAGATCGAACCCACCACCGCAGGCAAGCACACCATGGTCGTGCGCGCGTTCAACGTCAACGGTTATTCCGCTGTCAACGTGTACAGCTTTGATGTAGCCGAATCCGGCAACAATCAGGGCGGCACCGGTTCGGCGTCTACCATCGGCACGAGCGGTTCGATAAACACGACTTACAAACTCCATAATGAGAGCATAGAAAACATCGGCGAGGCAGGCAAAACTTATTGCGTGGTTCGTAAGATCAATTCGAGCAGCGTATATGCGCTTATGGGCAGCGAGATAACGTTCAAAACCCAAGGCTCCGCGCGTATTCAAGACGGTTACAGCGAAGTTATCTCAGGCTCTATCGGTACGTTTGTTCCCTATGGCGCGGACGACGGCAAGTACACCGTTTCGGTGACCGATACCGATGTGCCCGTTATCGAGGCGCAGGGCGTTGCTCCCACGTATTCCGAAAAGAACGTCGAAGTGGTTATGCCTTCTGTGATCGGCTACAACAAGAACGGTCCTGCGGAGATCAAGGTCAGCGTAAGCGCATCCAAAGGCTCCAACCCGAAAGCGACGCTCAACGACAATAACCAATATGTATTCACTCCTACCGAGGACGGTACGTATACCGTAACGTACACCGCTGTTGCGGGTAACGGCAAAGACGCTACCGCGTCGTACACCATCACCGTCGGCGACGTGAAAGGTCCCGAGTTCAGCCGTGTCGACGGCACTAAACCGAGCGACAAGATCCGCGTCGGCTCTACGTTCAAGTTCGACAAGGTTGCCGTTATAGACGAGGACAACACCACCGACTTCAGAGTGACAAAGAAATTGTACGACCCGACGGGCGCCGTAGTGTCGAGCGCTACCGTCACAGGCTCTTACAACAGCTATAAAGACGTACAGCAACCCGACGACGACACCGATATCAAGCTTACCATGAGCGGCGATTATATCGTAGAGTATATAGTCAGCGACAAGGCGGGCAACGAAACGACTCAGCGCGTCAAAATCTCCGTAGTGAGCAAAGGCTCGGGCAAAGCCAAAACCTTTACCGGTCTTTCCATCGCTCTCACGGTTATTGCGGTTGTGCTCCTCGCAGGCGTCATCATCTATGTAGTACGTTTCCGCAAAGTAAAGAGCAAGTAAAGTAATATCAGGTTATAAGCGGCTTATGCCGCTTATAATTTTTATGCCGGGCGGGGCGTTTCCCGCCCAATGAAATTGACCGATATAGGCGGCATAGAAGATTACTGTTTACTTGATGCAAAGAGCAAAAACGCTTGTGCTCTGTCACGGATTGCAAGCATAGCGTATCATATCTAAAAGCCTAAGGGCATGATACCGTATATTTTGAATAAGATAAATGCAGTTGATAGACTTTATCAACGATCCTGCGGATGCGGATCACTCGATTTCAGCGCGTGATCGGAATAAAAAATAACAAAAACATAAAATTATCTAAAAGGAAGTTTATGGATAATATCAGGTACAATATATCGCCGTGTATGGCGAACGAGGCTAAGCGTTTTGTAGAGAACCTCGACGAAACGCTGTACAGTCCGCGCAATACCGTAATGGCGGACGAAAAGTCGCATTACGACAGATATTCTTTTTTGCGCGGCGAGAGTAAAGTTGCGGTAGTGTACGATACTTCGGCTCAAGTAATATCTATCACCGCGTCGCAGGAATATGCCGACGAATTACTGCGCTTGTTCAAGCCTGCGGATTTTCAAACTATAAAGCGTTCGACCGTGCCCGCTCAAGGTTCGCAGCGCACCGTGATAAAAAATCAAAAACCGATATACTCGGAAACGGAGAACGGCGACGTCAGAGCAAAGGTATTCGTTGCGCCGCGCCCCGCATCCAAACCGTACGGCGCAACCGTGATCGCCACATCGAAGGGGGCGGAATTATTCACGGACGAAATATTCCCGCCGCAACGCGCCAAAAAGAAATCGACGGCAGAGATCAAGAACACGTCGTATTCGCGCATAGTAGACGATTATAACGGAACGGTGCGCGAGCGCAGAGCGGTCGAGCCTACACTGACGGGGATATCCTCGAGAATAAGGAAATCCGAGTCGGAGCTTGCTCCCACCCCTATATCGGGTCTGAACATTTCCGCCGCGAGCGGCAGCAAAACAGCTCCGCGCCGTGCGGTGATCTCGTTCGGCGACGAGGAAGATTACAAGACCAAGCAACGTAGCGTCGCGCCCAAGAACGGAACGGGCAACTTCGGCGGCTTGACTTCCGCGCAGTCCGCAGGCACGGCGCAGCACGACGCGCCGCAAGCGGTCAAGCGTCGCGGCAGACCGCCCAAGACCGCGCCTGCGACGGCTACAGCGGACGTGTACGTGCCCGAATATAAAAGCGTCACGGCTAAAGCCTCGCAGAACGTATTGACGCGCTTGCTTAACGAACTCAAGCGCGGCGGCGCGCGTATAGCCGTAGAAACGGGCAACGCGGGCGAATTTAATTATACCGTCACGGACAAAGGACAAAAAGCGACGGTCAAGTACTCGCAGCCTGCGGAAACGATATTGTTGCAAGGCAAGCAAAGCGAGCTGTACGCGAAGATCGCATCTATCATGACCAAGCTCGACGGCGCGGCGTCGGAGTCTGCGGAAAAGCCCGCTAAATCGGCGCAAGCTTCCGCCGCTCGCAATGCCGCGGATAAAGCGTTGAAACAGCGTTTGCCTACGGCGTACGAGTTTTTGTCGGAGCAATCGCGTCTCGATTTTTTGTACGGCTTGAACGACTTTTCAAAACGGAATTTGCAACCGTCCGATTACTCGGTGCTGCTCGTGCCGCCGTTCCGCGGTCTCGAACGGTTCGTGTTCGATCTGCAACGCGCCGAGGGGATAAAAGTCAAAATGATCGGGCAGGCGTTCGATAAGGATGCGGACGGCAAGTACGTGCTCAAAAGCGGTTATACGCAGCGCATAGGCAGCGTCGTGTATGCGGAAGTCATGGTGGCGTTGTATACGGAATACTTTTCTCAACGCAATTTCTTTGCTCATTCGGATAACAGCGACGATAACGTGTCGCGTTCGATAACCGATCGCAATACCGCAAAGGCGATATTCGACAGACTGCTTGCCGTTGTGGAATACAATGCGAAAAAGCTCAAAGAAATCGGCTTCGACATGACGCCGAAAGAGTGAGAGCGCTTGCGATCGCTTTGCAATCGGCGGTTATAAACAGCCGAATAAGCCGAGCTGAATTTTAATACTCGGTTCGATACTTAACTAACAATCGAAAAACCAAAAGGAGGAGCATCCGCTCTGATGTCTAAATTTATTTTTGTTACCGGCGGCGTTGTGTCGGGATTGGGTAAAGGAATTACCGCAGCGAGCTTGGCTATGCTTATCAAATCGCGCGGCTATACCGTGGATATGGTCAAGTTCGATCCGTATTTTAACGTGGATTCGTTGTATTTGAGCCCGTTCCAGCACGGCGAAGTTTTCGTCACCGACGACGGCGGCGAGGGCGATCTCGTGCTCGGGCACTACGAGCGTTTTCTCGATCAGTCGCTGTCCGAAAACAGCAATATCACGAGCGGCAAGATATACTCGTCGGTCATTTCACGCGAGCGTGCGGGCGGTTATAACGGCGCGTCCGTTCAGGTTGTGCCGCATATAACCGACGAGATAAAAAACTCGATCAAAAAGCTCGACAGCGATAAAACCGACGTAGTTGTATGCGAGATCGGCGGCGTAGTCGGAGATATAGAAAATCACCCGTATCTCGAGGCGATACGACAGTTCAAGAGCGAGCGAGGCAAGGGCAATACGGCATATGTACATATAACGTATGTGCCTGTTATCGAAATGAGCGGCGAGCACAAGACCAAGCCGACGCAGAACTCTGTCAAAGAACTGCAAAATATCGGTATTCAGCCCGATATTATCGTTTGCCGTTCTGACTATCCGCTTGATGAGGGTGCGAAAGATAAACTTTCTATGTTCTGCAACGTCAGCCCCGAGTGCATAATCGAGAGCGTGACTACCGAAAACTTGTATCAAGTACCGCTGCGGCTCGAAGAACAGGATTTTTCGGCTATCGCGCTTAAAAGGTTAGGGCTTGAAACGCGCGAAGCGAAGTTCGACGCATGGAAATCCATGTGCGAAAAAGCGGAAAAAGCAGCGCGCAGTAAAAAGCGTTTGAGCGTTGCGCTCGTCGGCAAATACGTCAAGCGCGGCGCGACCGCATACCAATCCATACTCGACGCCGTAAACACCGCGGGACTGCTTAAGGATAAAGCGGTGGACGTAACGCTCGTTTCGAGCGAGGACGTTGAAAAATCCCCCGAGATACTTTCGAGCTATAACGGTATCATCATCGGTCCGGGATTCGGCGTGCGCGGGTTCGAGGGCAAAGTGGCGGCAGCAAAGTACGCCAGAGAAAATAACGTTCCGTGCCTTATGATAGGCTTGGGCGCGCAAGCGGGGCTTGTCGAGTTCGCGCGCGACGTGCGCGCTCTGAGCGGCGCAAGCTCTCAAGAGTTCGACGCCGAAACGCCGTACCCCGTCGTGTGCAACGCCGATCCTCAAGGTTTCAAAAAAGGCGCGTTCCCGTCGCTTATAACCGCGGGTACGTATTTGAGCCGAATATACGGCGCGCCTACGGTAAAAGAGCGTCACCGTCACCGTTTTGACTTTAACGCGAAGTATGAACAGTTGTTCTTGAAAGACGGGCTTGTATTCGCCGCACATTCGCCGACGGGCGTGCCCGAGGCGTACGAGATAACCACAAATAAGTTCTTTATCGGTACGATATACAATCCCGAATATCAATCGCGGCTGTTGAGCACGCATCCGCTTTTTGCCGAGTTTGTAAAAGTTATGGCAAAGCAATCTAATTGAATAAATATAGGCGTTGTCGATCACACGACAGCGTCTTTTTTATCGATATATAGAGCGGCTGTCGCCGCATTATGGTCGGGATCCTAACGTAGTTCGTTTTTCCGTTCCGAAAATTCTTAACCTTAATTGAAATTCGTAATATTCAAACGGGTTGCAAATATCACAAAAACAAAAAAATCTTGCTATTTTCTTGCGTTTATGTCGGTGTTGTGTTATACTTATAATTGTGCGGTCGAGCTATACCGCAAAACAAGTAATTAAAAACCTATGGAGGATTTTATGCAATATTCACGCGAAGTGGAACACATGCAGTGCGTGGCGAAGGGTTGCAATCACGGTCCTGCGCCCATACCCGAAGAGGGCAAGTGGGTTCAAGCCTACGATATCAAAGATATCAGCGGGCTTACGCACGGCTGCGGTTGCTGTGCGCCGCAACAGGGCACTTGCAAGCTCACGCTCAACATCAAAAACGGCATCATCGAGGAAGCCTTGGTCGAAACGATCGGCTGCTCGGGCATGACGCACTCGGCGGCTATGGCGGCGGAAATACTGCCCGGCAAAACGCTGCTCGAGGCGCTCAATACCGACCTTGTGTGCGACGCTATCAACGTGGCGATGCGCGAACTGTTTTTGCAGATCGTGTACGGCAGAAGTCAATCGGCGTTTTCGGATGCGGGCTTGCCCGTCGGCGCAGGACTGGAGGATCTCGGCAAAGGCTTGCGCAGTCAGGTCGGCACTATGTACTCGACGAAGCTCAAAGGTCCGCGCTATCTCGAAATGGCGGAAGGCTACGTTACCAAGTGCGCGCTCGACGGCAACGGCGAGATCATAGGCTATGAGTATGTCAATCTCGGCTTGCTCATGAAGTACGTGCAAGAGGGCATGAGCGGCAACGATGCGCTCGAAAAGTCCAAAAAGCACTACGGCAGATTCGAGAACGCGGCGAAGTACATCGTTCCGCGCAACGAATAGGAGGGAAACATTATGGCTATAACGTTTGAAGGCTATGAGAGAAGAATAGATAAGATCAACGCCGAGCTTAAAAACTACGGCATCGGCTCGCTCGAGGAAGCGCGCGACGTCTGCCTTAAAAAGGGCGTAAACGTCGAGGATATTGTAAAAGGCGTTCAGCCGATCGCATTTGAAAACGCGGTCTGGGCGTACACCGTCGGCTGCGCCATTGCGTTCAAGAAAAAGGTCAAGACCGCCGCGGAAGCCGCCGAATGCATCGGCGTAGGCTTGCAGTCGTTCTGTATCCCCGGCAGCGTCGCGGATCAGCGCAAGGTCGGCTTGGGTCACGGTAATCTCGGCGCAATGCTGCTCCGCGAGGAAACGGACTGCTTTGCGTTCCTTGCCGGTCACGAGAGCTTTGCCGCAGCGGAAGGCGCGATAGGCATTGCGAGAAACGCCAACAAAGCGCGCAAAAAGCCGCTCCGCGTCATTCTCAACGGATTGGGCAAGGACGCCGCGTATATAATCTCGCGTATCAACGGCTTTACGTACGTAGAGACGAAATACGATTACTTCACGGGCGAGCTTAAGATAGTTCGCGAAGTTCCGTTCTCCGACGGAGAGCGCGCCAAAGTGCGTTGCTACGGTGCGGACGACGTGAGCGAAGGCGTTGCCGTCATGCGTCATGAAAAAGTTGACGTTTCCATTACGGGCAACTCCACCAACCCTACGCGTTTCCAGCATCCCGTTGCCGGCACATACAAAAAATGGTGCCAAGAGAACGACAAAAAATATTTCTCTGTCGCGAGCGGCGGCGGTACGGGCAGAACGCTTCACCCCGACAACGTGGCAGCCGGTCCCGCATCGTACGGCATGACCGATACCATGGGCAGAATGCACAGCGACGCGCAGTTTGCGGGCAGCAGCTCCGTTCCCGCGCACGTCGAAATGATGGGACTTATCGGTATGGGCAATAACCCCATGGTCGGCGCGACGGTCGCTTGCGCGGTTGCGGTAAGTCTTGCAAAATAATTTCGGATAATAACATAACACAACAAAAAAGCTCTCGATCGAATTTCGAGAGCTTTTTGTGTTGAACAAAGCATGTTCGGTTATTTCGTGATATTTTGGTCGCGGTCGGGACCGACGCCGATCATGGACACTTTGCAGCCCGCAAGCCGTTCTATGGCGGCGATGTAATTCTTTGCAGCATCGGGCAGCTTGTCGTATTCTTTAACGTTCGTGATGTCCTCTGTCCAGCCGTCGAATTCCTCGTATACCGGCGTGCAACCCTCGAGCAGCGTGATGTCGGCGGGGAAGTCGTTCACAATTTCGCCGCCGCGCACATAGTGCGTGGCGATCTTGAGTTTTTTGAGCCCCGTCAGCGTGTCGAGTTTATTTATCGCGAGCGACGTCAGACCGTTAATGCGCACGGCGAGCCGCAGTATTACGGCGTCGAGCCAACCGCAACGCCGCGCTCTGCCCGTAGTAGTGCCGAACTCGTGCCCGACGTTGAGCAAGTGTTTGCCTACTTCGTCGTCAAGCTCGGTAGGGAACGGACCAGCGCCGACGCGCGTCGTGTACGACTTGGCTATGCCGAGACATTCGTTTATCGCCGTAGGTCCTACTCCCGCGCCAGCGCAGAACCCGCCCGTGATCGGGTGCGAGCTTGTGACGAACGGGTAAGTGCCGCTGTCGAGGTCGAGCAAAGTGCCTTGCGCGCCCTCGAATACGACGCGCTTGTTCGATTTGATCGCGTCGTAGAGTATAACGCCGGTGTCCACGCAGAACCGTTCGAGACGTTTCGCGTAGCCGTTGTACTCGTCGAGCACGGTTTTGTAGTCGATCGGTTTGCCGCCGTATACGGCGGTTATTATTTTGTTTTTGAGTTCGAGATTGCTCTTGAGCTTTTGCGCGAACAGTTCGGGATTGATCAAATCGATCATGCGAATACCGATGCGGTCGCTTTTGTCGGCATAGCACGGACCGATGCCGCGCTTGGTAGTGCCGATGGCGTTTTTGCCCTTTGCAAGCTCGGCAAGCTCGTCTATCTCCTTGTGGTACGGCATGACCACGTGCGCGCGCAGATCGATCAAAAGCTTGTCGAGCTTGACGCCGAGCGCTTCGAGCGAACTCATTTCTTCGAGCACCACTTTCGGATCGACTACTACGCCGTTGCCTATGATATTTACGGTGTCGGGGTAGAGTATACCGCTCGGTATGAGATGCAGTTTGTACGTTTTGCCGCCGCTCACCACCGTGTGTCCCGCATTGCTGCCGCCCGTCGCGCGGACAACGTAGTCCGCGGTCTGCGCGAGAATGTCGATTACTTTTCCTTTTCCTTCGTCGCCCCATTGTGCGCCGACAAGTGCTGTTGTGTTCATATATCCTCCTAATCGGTTGCCGCAAAAGCTTAGTCGGCATGATGCGGCTACTTGCTGATTTATTACGATTCGTCGTCCGCAACGCTCGCGGCTTCGGCAAGCGGCGCGGATTCCGCATACCGTTTCGTGCCGATGCGCTCGTGCGCTACGGACATCATGAGTTTGATGCGGTTTATCTGATTGACCTCGCTCGCGCCGGGGTCGTAATCGACCGCGACGATATTCGCTTGCGGGTAGTTGCGTTTTATCTCTTTTACCACGCCTTTGCCCGTGACGTGATTGGGCAGGCATGCAAACGGCTGCATACAAATGATATTCGGCGCGCCTTCGTCTATAAGCTCGATCATTTCCGCAGTCAAGAACCAGCCTTCGCCGACCATTGTGCCGAGCGTTGTTATCTTCTCGGCGCGTTCGGCAAGTTCCTTTATTCCGGTAGGCGTGCCGAACTTCGTGCCGCGCAGCGCGTCCGTCATCGGTTTGCGCAGCCGCTCGAGATAGCCGATACCCATGTCCGAGCCGAGCTTGCTCATAAGCTTTCCGTCGAGCAGCTCGAACTTGATCGTTTGATTGTACAGCGAATACATAAAGAAGTCGAGCAAGTCCGGCACGACCGCTTCGCCGCCCTCGCGCTCCACAAGCTCTACGGCGTAATTGTTGGCGAGCGGGTGGAACTTGACGAGAATTTCGCCAACGATCCCCACGCGCGGTTTTTGCTCGTCGGATACGGGTATCGCGCCGAACTCCGATACTATTTGCGCGCAGTACTTCTTAACGGGCACGTCGGCTTTGACAAACTCGTCGAGCAACAGCCGCCGCCACTTGCCGTACAGCGCGTTCGTTTCGCCTGCGTTCAGTTCGTACGGACGGACTTTGTATATGCAGCGCATTAAGAGATCGCCGTATAACAGCGCGTTTGCGAGAGTTTTTATCATCGGCAATGTCAGCTTGAACCCGGGATTTTTCTCGAGTCCCGTAGATACCGATATAACGGGTATGTGCGCCATGCCCGCGCTCTTGAGCGCGCGGCGAATGAGCGCTATGTAGTTTGTCGCGCGGCAGCCGCCGCCCGTTTGGGTTATTGTAACCGCGGTGCGATCGAGATCGTACTTGCCCGAAAGCAACGCGCTCATTATCTGCCCGACGACTATTATCGTGGGGTAGCACGCATCGTTGTTTACGTACTTAAGCCCCGTTTCCACGGCGTCGCGACTGTCGGGCAAAACCTCTACGTTGTAACCTAAGCGTATAAACGCGGCTTGCACGAGCGACATATGGTAGGGCGAGAGCTGCGGAGCGAGTATGTTGTACTTTTCGTCGCGCATGCGTTCGGTGAAAAGTACGCGCGACTGCGGCGGCTCGGGTTCGACGCTGTGCATGTTTTTCGCCTGTCTGTCCTTAATGACCGCCATCAGCGAGCGGAACCTTATGCGCGCCGCGCCGAGATTTGACACCTCGTCCACTTTGAGCAGAGTATATACTTTGTTTGCGGCTTCGAGAAGTTCTTGGACTTGATCGGTTGTTACCGCGTCCAGCCCGCAACCGAACGAGTTTAATTGCACAAGATCGAGATTGTCGCGCGCGCGGACGAAGTTTGCCGCGGCATAAAGCCGAGAATGGTACGTCCATTGATCGACTACGCGCAACGGTCGCGGTGCGCGCGCAAGGTGCGCAACGCTGTCCTCGGTGAGCACCGCAAAGCCGTAAGCGTTTATCATTTGCGGCACGCCGTGGTTGATCTCGGGATCGAGATGGTACGGCCGTCCCGCGAGCACTATACCGTGCCCGCCGCAAGCGTCGAGCTTATTCACTATGCGCTCGCCCGTGCGCCGCACCCAATCGGAAAACCGATCTTGTTCGGCGTACGCTTTGCCGACAGCCGCGCGTATTTTTATCTTGGGTATATCGGGGAATTCCTCGCACAGCCGCGCGGTCATGCGCCGTTTCGATGCAAACGGCAGTACGGGCGCGGTGAAAACGACCGAATTTTTGACGAACTCGTCGCGCATGTTCAGCCGTATCACTTCGGGGTACGAGCCGACTACGGGGCAGTTGTAGTGATTGTCCGCGCTCTTGTCTTCTACGCGTTCGTAGGGTAGGCACGGATAGAATATAAATTTTACGCCGTCGTTCACGAGCGATTGCACGTGCCCGTGCGCTATCTTTGCGGGATAGCATACCGATTCGCTCGGCATCGTCTCGATCCCGCGCGAGTACACGTCGCGCGAGCTGCGCGGCGAAAGCTTGACCGAATAGCCGAGTTCCGTGAAGAACGTGAACCAGAACGGATAATTTTCGTAAATATTGAGTACGCGCGGTATGCCCACTACGCCGCGCGGCGCGTCCTCGGGCGCGAGCGGGCGGTAATAGGCGAACAGCCGCTTGTATTTTTCCTCGAACATGTCGGGCAGTTTTTCGACTTTGCGTTCGGGCGCGTTGCCGCCGCGTTCGCAGCGGTTGTTGGATATGAACGTGCGCCCGTCGTCGAACTCGGAGACCGTGAGCAAACAGTGATTGCCGCACTTTTCGCAGCGTTTCGACGATTTTATCACGCGGAACTTTTCAAGCTCCTCGAGCGATTTGAGCGTGCTCACTCCGCCCGTATAGTTGTTTCTGCTTATAAGCGCCGCGCCGTACGCGCCCATCAGCCCCGCCTGATTCGGGCAAACCACATCGCGTCCCGATACAAGCTCGAACGCGCGCAACACCGATTCGTTGAGGAACGTTCCGCCTTGAACGATTATCTTGTTGCCCATTTCTTTTGCGTCGCGGAGCTTGATCACCTTGAACAGCGCGTTTTTGACTACCGAATAGGCAAGCCCCGCCGATATATCGGAAACGGACGCGCCTTCTTTTTGCGCTTGCTTGACGCGCGAGTTCATGAACACCGTGCAGCGCGAGCCGAGATCGACGGGCGCGGTCGCGTTAAGCCCGAGCTTTGCAAAGCCCTCGGCGTCCGTGCCGATGGCGCGCGCGAACGTCTCGATAAAACTGCCGCAGCCGCTCGAGCACGCCTCGTTGAGCAATATATCCGTGATCACGCCGTCTTGCACGCGCAAGCACTTCATGTCCTGTCCGCCGATATCGAGCACAAACTCCACCCCGGGCAGGATAGAGTCGGCGGCGGTGAGATGCGCCATTGTTTCGATCTCGCCGTTGTCGAGCGACAGCGCGGTTTTTATAAGGCTCTCGCCGTAGCCCGTTATCGTGCCGTAGCCGATAAACGCGCCATCGGGCAAAAGCGCGTAAAGCTGTTTTACCGTGTCTATCACAGATGCAAGCGGGTCGCCCGAGTTAGAGCGATAGCTCGAAAACAGCAAACGTCCTTCGCCGTCTATGAGCGCGACCTTGGTCGTGGTAGATCCGGCGTCTATGCCTAAAAACGCCGCGCCGCGGTGTGATTTTATATCCGCGAACGGTATGTTTTTATCGTGACGCTTGCGGAACTCGGTCAATTCGTCCGCGCTTTTGAAAAGCGGTTCGAGCCGAGTCACCTCGGAAACCTTGACCGACGACGAGCTGATAATCGCGGCTTTAAGCTCCGCCGCAGTGAATTTCTTTTCCGAAAGATACGCCGCGCCTATGGCGTTGAATACTTGCGAGTTTTGGGGGAATATGGATTTATCGGGATTGAGAGTAGCCGTAAAGCGTTTGCCGAGTTCGCTCAAAAAATGCAACGGTCCGCCCAAAAACGCGACCTTGCCGCGGATCGGTTTGCCGCACGCAAGCCCCGATATTGTTTGATTGACTACCGATTGAAACACCGACGCCGCAATGTCGGATTTTTTTGCTCCGTCGTTTATGAGCGGCTGTATGTCGGACTTGGCGAAAACGCCGCACCGCGACGCGATAGGGTAGATGATCGTCGCCGACTTTGCAAGCTCGTTGAGTCCTTGCGCGTCCGTGTCGAGCAGTACCGCCATTTGATCGATAAATGCGCCCGTACCGCCGGCGCAAGTACCGTTCATGCGCTGATCCACGCCGTCGCTCAAATACGTTATCTTGGCGTCCTCGCCGCCAAGCTCGATCGCAACGTCCGTTTCGGGAATGAGCTTGCGGATAGCCTCGACTCCCGCTATTACTTCTTGAACGAACGGTATGCCGAGCCGCTCCGATACCGAAATACCGCCGGAGCCTGTGACGGTTATCGCAAATTCCGAATAAACGGAAATAAGCCGCTCGAGCACGCCGTGCAGCGTAGCGGTAACGTCCGAGTTGTGTCGCTCGTAGCTTGATTCGATAAGATTGCCGTCCTCATCGAGTACGGCGGTTTTAACGGTTGTTGAACCTATATCAAGTCCGATGCGAAACATTGCGCCTCCGAAAGCGTTGTGTCTAACCTTAATATTATAGGCGATATACAAAAAAAAGTCAACAAAATTGCGCGTTTGCCGCGTATTTGTCATATTTGAACAGGTTTTGCGCGGCGGCGTATCACAAACAAAAACAGGCGCGCAATACGCCCGTTCTTTGGTGCGGAGGACGAGACTTGAACTCGTACGGTGTTACCCACAGGCTTCTGAGACCTGCGCGTCTGCCAATTTCGCCACCCCCGCAAACACAAAACATTATATATTATTTTGTAGGATATGTCAAGCGAATTGAGAATTAAGTATCGATAATTGCAAATTAAAGAATCTCCGCCTTATTATAATAAGCGTATCAAAGCTGACATATAAAAACAGCGGCGGCGGTATAGCTCATGTAAAGAAAATTTTGCGTCAATGCAAAATTATTGTACAAATGTATTGACAAAATATGAACAATATGTTAACATTAGTATGTATACACGCATAATTATGAACAAATTGTTAACAAAACTATGCTATTACCTCGAGGTGATAAATGGATAACAACCGCAATAAGACGAATAAATTGACAAAAGGCAACAAGCTCGCAATACTGTTTATGAGCTTGCTCGTTGCCGTGTCGCTGTGTGTGACGGGCGCGGTGCTCAGCACCGATCGTCCCGTATCCGTCGATACGCCGACGGCGGGCGAGGTTGAATCGTCTACCACGTATAGCAATAAGGAAGGCGACGTCAGTAGAACATTGCAAAACGGCGATATTATAAATTATTCTTATGTTAATAATAAAATATATTCCGTAACATTGGGTAAAGGCACTTACGACCTCGAAGTTTGGGGCGCGCAAGGCGGATCTTATTCGAGCGGTAACGGAGGAAAGGGCGGCTATTCAAAAGGCAGGTATACCGTCACCGGCACAACGCAGACATTATATATAGTTGTAGGCGGTACGCCGACTTATACTACAAGCAGAAACGCTTATTTGGCGGGCGGATACAACGGCGGCGGTCGAGGCAGAGGATACGGTCAGGGCGGCGGCGGCGCTACGCACATAGCTACGCAATACGGATTGCTTAGAAATATAAGTTCCGGTAATGCGATAATAGTCGCAGGCGGCGGCGGCGGCGCTCAAGCGGGAGCCGGCGGCTACGGTGCAGGCGGAAATAACAATGGCGGCACAGGTACGGACAGATGCGGCAGTCCCGGGATAGGCGGAAAAACCAACGGTGTCGGCACTGCCGGAACTAACGGTACAAGTACGTCAGGCGGATACAGCAGAATCAATCCGACGTCCGGCGGATTCGGATACGGCGGTGACGCAGGTCAAGGTTCGGACGCCTACGGCGGCGGCGGCGGCGGCGGTTGGTACGGCGGCGGCGGCGGCGGTAGTGACCACTCTCTTGTTGACGACAGCGGCGGCGGCGGCGGTTCGGGATATATAAAAAACGGACTTACAAATACGAGCAGTTCAAACGGTGCGCGTGCAAGTCACGGCTCTGCAAGAATTACGGCGGTAAGCGTCAACCAAGCGCCTACGTCCAAAAACGCGACGGTCGCGACGACAACGCGCGGCAACGGTAAAAATATTTCCGTGAGCGTAAGCAGCGTAGCTCAGGACGCAAACAGCGGTCAAACCATACACTTCTCGGCAGGCTCGTCCAACCGCGATACCATGCCCGGCGCAAACCAAGGCTTGTGGGTAAACAGCTCAACGCTTGCGACCAATTATGTGGATTGGGATTGGCCGAATAACACCACTTTGCGCATTAAAAACTTCAAGCGTTATCCGCGCGCGGGCGTGGACGGAATGAGCGCAAACGGAAAACTGACGCTCTATTGTTATGTGCGCGACAGTTACGGAACAACTACTACGCGCGGAATCACAAAGATAGCGTTCCATATCACCGTAAACGATCAAGGCGTAAGCATAATAAACACGTCGAACAATACGTCCGGTACCGATGTTACCGTCGGCGGAAATTATGTGCAATATAGTTACGGCTCGGGCGCGAACGCATATCATTACCGTCTCGGCGCGTCCAACAACACGAGCCAAACTTACGATTATCAAAACAACCCGGGAATATACAATAAGTCGAACGGCAAACAGACCGTTTTTGTTCCCGAACCGCTGACTCCGGCAAGGAGCAGCGCGGGCTTTACCATTTATGCGCGCGATTTGTATAAAGACCTCGATTCCACTTATGACGAAGTCGGTATCAAATCGGTATCTACCGATTCCAATTCGGCGTACTATTCCATAACTTACAATAAGAACACTGCCAAGTACGGCAGTACGGGGCTTGCCGAATCTATAACGATCAAACCTACGAGCGCGCGTCCGACGCGCGCGGTGTTTGCCGTACTCACTATCACCGCACAGGAGTGCGAGTCGGCGAGCAAGGCTGTTATAGGCAGTAACAACACGTCGTTGCAGTTGGCGTTCAAAATAGCCAATACGCGTCCGTATTTTGCGGCTACGTCTACGAGCGTTTACAACACCGGACTTTCCGAGCCTGTAATAACGCTGCAGCCGGGCAAGTATCAAGATATTCCCATATCTTCTATAGCTAAAGACATCGACGGCAATACGATGACCTATGCGATGACCAACAACGCGAGTTCTATCAAGGTTCCTACCAACGAGTTCGTGCCGGTAACGCTCGAGGGCAACGCCATTGCTTTGCAAAACACGTCCAACTATTATAATCAAGGCGCTAAAACCACCTCTACGCCTACGACGGGCGAGGGCAATCAAGCAACGGGCTTCAATTCCGATGCGCGGCGGAACACAAACGCATTGCTCGCGCTTGCAGGTTCGGCAGCCGCATCAAAAGCGTGCGTCACGTATTCTTTCGTGAACAATACCACGCTGCGATTGACGGGCAGAGCGGCAACCCATTATCAATATAACGACGATAACCGTAAAGGCGACTTTTATATTATGGTTCGCGTGATCGACGCGGGCGACAGTACCGATACGGGAATATGGTTCCCTATAGCGATCAAGGTCGAAGCGTCGAAACCGACGTCTCCGTCTACCGTCGCCAATTTCACGCTCGGCTATGACGACGTGATTACGAACACAACGCCCGAGGGCAGCAACTCCAAAAATCCCAGATCCAACCCGCATCCGATTTATCTCACGCCCATAAGCTATATGTCCGGCAATACGCTCAAGGGCGTAGGCTCGGTCAACGAGGGCGACTATGCGGATGTTACGCGTCAGGTTCAGCCTTTTGCGACCGACGGCGACGCGTACTCGTTCGGGCAAGGCTCGGGTATCGACAGCTCGTCCACGGTCGAGTGCGCATACAGACTCAACGATATAATCGTTCTCGATACGCGCAACGGTGCAAACCCGATAGTGCCGAGAAATACCGAAAACTTCTTTACCGTGGAGACGATAGATCTGTACGCCGCGCCGTCGGTGTTTACGTCGTTTACATCGGCGCAGCTCGAAAGATTGGGCATAACGCCGGTAACGCGAAACGGCAATATAGTTTGCTATAAATTCAAGGGCTTGAAGATCACGCCCAAGAGCGGCACGAACAACAATTTCTATCAGTTTGACGTTAAAGTGACCGATTCGCACGTGACCGATCCCACGGCACAGAACACGGCTGCGACCATTCCCGTATACATCAAAGTGGAAAACCGCGCCGTTTCGGTGCGCCGTGCCGCCGACGCCGACAATACTATACCGTTCAGACAAGTCGATAACGATATTACGTTTGTGGACGGCAACAACTCGCTCGGCACGTGGTACATGAACTACCGTATCGAGAAGTACGCGGTAGCCGGCGACGAGATATACATCACGCCGTACGATCTTGCGTACGATCCCGACAACTCCCCGACAGTCAATGCGGATGCGGCGAACGGCACGTTCAACTCCAACCCCGCGCTCGCGGGCTGGGCGACGGCAAAGAACGCGATACTGCAAACGTATTCCGTGCTTTCCACTTCCGCGCCGAGCATAAAAGCCTCGGCGGCTAACGTTACGTACAATCAGTTGCGGTTCGGCGGCGAAGCGTCGTTCAATTCCGCAGTCGCGCAGTTCGCCGGCTACATCTCGGCGGAAATGACCGAGAAAGACGGCGTGCCGTGCATAGTGGTCAAGGGCGTTTCGCGCACCTCGGCTAATATCCCCGTACTGCGTTTCACCGTGACGGACGGATTTACAAGCGTGGATTGCGCGATCGGCATAACGGTAAGCAACTCCGCGCCGTATCTCACCGTGCCGTCGGGCAAGTATTACAAACTCACCGCGGGAACGGCGGACACCGCCAACGACGTCATGAATGCGTTGGAATTCACCGTCGGTTCGCTCGTCGCCGATAAAGACACCGGCGATATCCCTACGTTCATGCCCGGCACGGTAAGAACCGTCGCATACGTAGGCGGTGAATACGCGGAGTATATCAAGGCTACTACTGCGGACGGCATTGTAAAGTACGTCAAATCGGATGCTTCCGATCCCGCCGCGGTTAAAATTTCGGATTACGTGTACGCCACGCTCGCAAAGAGCACCGACGCGCAAACGCTCGGCGTAGACGTTATAAGGGTAGAGGCTCGCTCGTCCACTCAATTGTTCGACGTGCCCGTATTCTTCGAGTTCCAAGTAACCGACGGTTACAGAGCCGATCCCCGTACGTCCACGCTGCGCGTGCAAGTAGAGGTAATGAACTCCGCGCCGCAATTCGCGCCGACGGATCTCGTTGCGCGCGAAAACGAGGAGACGGGCGGCACCGATTACGTTTGGAGTTTCTCATTCAAAAACCTCGCCGAAAAGGCGATGCCGCGCTACATCGTTAACGACGTCGCGCTCTATAATTCCACCGCGATCCCTACGACGGCTGTTTATAAAAAGCTGTTGTTCAACGATGCGGACGCTCGGCAAACCGTTCTTCTCCACGGCAGTTCGGCAACCCTCGTGGGTCAGTATACCGGCGACGGAATCATAACCGCAAACGATTTCGGCGACAATGCGGTCGTCTACGGCAAGACGTATGCCGATACTATCGCAAACAACTACTTGCAGATAGAGATAGAGTATTATCAAGCAGACGCGAACGGCGTTTTCTCCAAGATAACCAACGCAGGCGTCAAGAGCGAATATTGGGCGATAAAAATAATCGATAAAGCCAATACTTCCGCCGACGCGCTCTCCACGCAGATAGCGATCGCCATAAAGGACAATCACCACGGCGCGGCTGTATACGACGGTTCACGCGACGTAGATCGTGCGCAAACGGGCAGTTCGTCGTTTAATATTCTCAATCTGCGTTACGAATATCAACCCGTCGGACTTGTGGCAATGCACGACGTTTACCGCACCGACGGATACGGCGATTCGTACGTTCCCGTCGTAAACGAAAGCGGTGAAAGCACGGGCAAGTATGCCGTAGACAGCAATTCCGTAGAAGCTTATCAGTTCAAGGAAAACAGAAAGCCCAATTCGCAAGACGAAATGCGCAGTCTCACGTTTATAGACGACTTCAAGTATCAGTATTTCGTGGACACCGTTACAAAAACGACGGGCAGCGGCGATAATGTGGAAACGAGCTATTCGCTTACGTCCAAGCATTATGCGCCGAGCTTGACAAGCGCGTTCTTCTATAAACCCATAGAGGTCATGGATACCGGCAATACTGATGTTCCGCTGAGCTATCTCGCCATGCCCGCCATAATTAACATTAACGGCACGGGTAACGGCGCTTACGTCAAGCTCGCCGATACGACGAGCGGACGGGAACTTTCCAACGTGACTTTGTCCGACGGCACTACGTCTTGGGGCGCGGGCACGGATAAAGCGCTTTCGGAAAATCCGTATATCAACATCGAGTATTTGAACGAACGTAATTTTGTCGGTTCGGAGACTTACAGAAACACCAGGCGTTTCATACTCACTTCGGATACCAATCCCGAGTGGCAAAATGATAAATACGACGACGGCAACGGTGAACCCAGCCCGTTTGTTGAAGACAGAACGGGATTCAGATTTACCAAAAAAGGCGATAAGCGTCCCGCGGGTTCGCTCCGCTTGACGGTCAAGATGACCACGTCGGGCGAAAACAGCAAGATAGAAGACGTAGGCGTGGACATTAAAGTTCAGGATGCGCGCTTCGTGTTGCAAAATGATAATAATAAGAGCATCGGCATCGATATGACGATGAGCGATACTGCGGGCAAAAGCATTCGTCTTTCCCGCACCGGCGCTCATGACGACAATACGATCGGCGTAACTTACCAAGATAGAGACAGCAACGACGTGCTCAAGTTCTATATGCCGACCGCATCAAAGTCCGCGCTTTCTTCTACGCTCTCGGATGCGGAGATCGATCATTTGAACAATTCCGACATGTGTGCCGACGCATCCGCATACGTCCGTTATTTCGGTACGGCAAAGACCACCGAGGGATTTACGGACGTTATCAAAGCGCATGTGCCCAATAGGGGATACGACAAGTTCTTCGACGTAAGCCCCGTGAGCGGCGCGTCGAGCGTGTTGCAGTTTATTCCCAAGGCAAAGACCGATCTCAACCTCGTCGGCGATCTGGCGAGCTTGCAAGGCGACGCTTTGGCTGCCAAGCTCAAGACCGTGTACAATCTCGAAACGGAGACGGTAGGCGGCAAACTCAAAATTTACTATCCGTTCAAGGTCATAGTATACGACGATCTCGAAAACATGGGCTTGACCAACGGGTATTGGGACGCTATAACGATAAAGGTATATATCGGCAACGACGCTCCTACGTATACCGATAAAAACCAACCGAAGCTTACGCTCTCCGACGGTCACAACTATAATCATTACGACTTCAGCCTTACCAAAGGCGTAAACTTCACGGTGGACGTTACGTCGCTTATCAACGACAGCGACATGGCTCTCAACGGTCTGTCGTATCAAACTACGCCTATCGCAGGCGAAGCCGCATACACGAGCGATTACTTGCAAATGCCCGTTGTCGGCACAGGCAGCGACGCTCGAGTGAATTATACCATAGCGGCGCGCCCCGGCGCAACGCCCGTTACCGAATTGCCGTTCGACGTAACGCCTGCGGCGGATTCACCTTCGTCGATAGTGTTCGGTACGGAAAACGCGTTCAAAACGGAAGTGCTGTTGTTGCTCTCGTTCAAAGACACGTCTAACACAGAGCTTAAACTCGTGTTTGCAATTACGTATAACAACGAAAATCCCACGGCAAACGCAGATACGTATCGCGGCGGCGCGCTGAACATAACGATGACGCACGGCGATTCGTTCATGCTCCATGCCGCCGACGCGAGCAAGTTTGCGCCCGACACTACGGGCGGATACCTGTCGCCCGCGGCGTTCGGTTCGACGCAGGGCAATAAGTGGTTGGTCGATGCAAAGCATCCCACGTCCGACGGCTATTCCGCGACCGATTACAGAGGCGGCAACACGAGCGCCGCTACCATGTACGGCAACTTCGGTTTCATGACGGAGATCGATTACGAAAAGCCCGAAGGCGGCAAGCTCGGCTCGCTCATTCTCGGCAGCGACGACGCGGCAAGCACGCTCAGATTCAACGTCGGCGCAAGCTCTCCCGTACTGTTCGATAACAACGACGGGGCTAACTTCACGGTTACCGCTTGCGACTATCTTGCGACCGAGGCGTCGCTCGAGAACGGCGGCAATTATCAATACCTGCCCATGTCTGTCAAGATCGTTGCGACGGGCGTTATATCCAACGCGCGCATGCGGCTCGTTCTTACCGACGGCAGCAATCCTTACACGGTGGAGCTGTACGTAACGGTGCTTTCCACGCCGCCCGTAGCCAAGACCGACGGCTTGCCCGCAGGGCTTACCGTCGTGAACGGCGAGCAGAATACCTACGCGCTCAACCTCAACTACGGCGACGTTTGGGAGCAGAGACTCTCGCGCATCGCGACCGACGTCGATACGGGCGACGATAACTACTTCGCTATGCCCGCAGTATACGACGGGCTCGTAGCCGGCGTGACCGGCGCGGCTTCCGCGGTAACAGCGGAGCAGGGCGCGGACAGAAGCGGCTTTAACACGCTGAAGATCACCGCTACCGACTACATTTCCACCGCCGACGAGAACAACTACGCGTTGGTCAAATTCCGTATCAACGACAGACACGGCATGCAGTCGGAAGAGATCAAAATCCGCGTGTACGTATCTTCGCACGATGCGGAGTCGCTCGCTACCGCGACCAACATCAAACCCGTTGCGGTCAAGAGCTATAAAGAATTCGCAGACGACGGCGTGCAAACTACGATCGCTTTGATAAGCGACGGTTCAAACGTCAACACTACGATAATCGCCGATATAGACGTAAACGCGCCTTCCGCGCTTTACGACGTGGAAGTGTACGGCTTGTACAAAGAGACTGATAACGGAGTGGAGCAAACGACAGTCGATTCGCTCAACTTCGATAAGGCGCTCATAGTCAAGCGCATACAAAGACACGGCGATACCGCGGGCGTTTACACCTACGGAAGCGGCAAGATATACGAGTATGTAAACGGCATGTTCGGTATGGAAATATCCGAAGACGGCAAACAGCTCATATTCACGCCCGTAGCGTCCACGATAGCGAGCGCGGGCAACGCGCCCCGTCCCGTTGCGCTGTTCGTGCGCGTCAGCAAAAATTGCACGAGCCGCTCCGAAGACGGAACGGTCGGCTATACAAAAGAGGCTGTCGGCGCGTATTTGAACGCTACGGTTGCCAACTCCTTGCCCGTGGCGGTGCCTTCGTCCGGTCTCAACTACGGTTATCCGCAAATACCTACTTACGATGACGACGAGAACACGATCATGCAGAGCCGCGACTCCGATTTCTTGGAGTTCTCCGGCTCGGCGGGCGATTCTCTCACTTGGAATCTGTACGATACCGCCGATCGTAACCACGGTTTGTTCTACGATTACGATATGCTCAACATGATCGACAGACAGGGCAAAAACATCGGCAACGAACAGCTTGTGTACGTAAGCGGCAAGGTAGCCGAAAGCTACGTGACCGAGGACGGCGAAACCAAGACTACGCCGCGCGACGCGCTGCTCACGTCCAATCCCGTGCTTTCCGTGGTAAGCGACGACGCAAACCACACGGTCAGCATAAATATCAACCGCAAAGTATTTACGGGTCAGTCTTCCGCGACCGGTTCGGATACTTCCACCGTCATACCCGTAGAGATAACTTGCGCGGATATACTTTCGTACCGCGCGGGCAACATCTCAAACTACGTGAAAACGGTCATACTCGTAACCGTCAACAACGATGTTCCCGAGTTCAAAACGGTAACTCTCGACGAATCGGGCAGACGTTATCAATTGACGTATTCCGAAGCGTCGGGTTACAACCTTTACGCAACTGTCCGTTACAACGAATCGCTCACCATCTCGCTGCGCGATATCATCGAGGATCAGGACTTTAATATGGATTCGTATTCGCTCGTAGGCGGAGACGGGTTCTTGACCTCGAAAAATCAAGCTATATACGGCGATATGTTGCAGAGCGAACGCTTGTTCAACTTCACGTACGACGAAAGCTCCAACGATTACGACGTATCGACGATACGCAGCATCACGTTCAAGGGCATTTCCGCCAAGCGCGGCGCTACGGCGACTACAAAGCTCCGCTTTACCGACTCCACACGACGCGACAAGACAAGCGAGCTAAACGTGCATCTCACCGTAGGCAATACCGCGCCGGCGGCGATAAACTCCGTAACGGAATTGACTATCATGGGCGCAAAACGCGTCACTGCGATGAATAACGACGGTGTGGAAGAGGATGTCAGCCCGATTCCCGATCCCGTCACGTTCAATATCATCGATTACGTCACCGATATAAACGGCGACGCCGTAAACGCCTTGACTTCCGACGGACACAAGACTTACGTATATATCAACGAGATCCGTACCGACGAACGATACGAGTATTCGCTGTTCGGACCGCGCGTCGACGCGGACAGCGCCGACGGTATCGAAACGACGTTGCTGTGCGACGTCAATTGGTACGAAACCGAGACCGATCCCCAAAATCAAAATCATCAGGGATTCGGCATTACCGTAGTTCCCGGCGTGTACGGCACGCAGTACTTCGTGCTCACCGTCGAAGACGGCGGTTACATCGCAGGTATGGAAGCGGGCGTCAGCGATTCGCTTACGTGTCAGGTCATAATCAAAGTGACCGTCGCGTGCCCGATAGCCGAGCCGGAAGAGGGCGAGGACTTGCCGTCGTTCGATATTGCGAGCAAGGTCAAGCGCACGGTCACGCCGTCGCTGCTGCTCGACACCGAAGAAGTGCCCAACGCTTCCGCGGGCTACACGATTAAGAGCATTACGTCCGCAGGCTCCGCCGTGACCGTATTCTCTCCCGAAGAAGACGAGACGCGCGCGGCTTCCGCTTGGCGAATAGTGGGCAACTACGTATCGTCCGAAAAGCCCGTTATTACCGTAACGTTCGATGTGGGCGGTTTGGAAGTGGTACGCGACTTTGCCGTCAACGTAACAAACAACAACGCGCCGAGACTCAAAGAGATTGAGAATATCGGTATCTATCAAGTTTCGCAGCTCGTCAACAACACGATAACCATCCGTCCCGAGGATTGGTTCATCGATGACGACGTAGAGGACGTGATGGCGTTCCGCTCGCCGATAAAAGTCCAAGTCGGCGCGTATGCCAACGTCAAGCTCAGCGGCGATAATCTCGTGATAACGTTCCTCGGCAGAGGTTCTACCGATCTCACGTTCAATATCACCGACAGCACGGGCGTGCTTTACACCAAGACGATCGAGATAGGCTGCAGCGACATGGCGGAGCTTAACGGCTGGAATTCCATGATCGCCAATATCCAGCGCAGACCGTTGATATACGGTATCGTATTCGGCGCGGTATTGCTCTTGATCCTGCTCATCATTATCATTTCGGTCGTCGTGTCCAAAAAGAGAAAGATGCGCAGAGAGATCGAGGCGTTGCTCGCATCCGAGAACGAACTCAACGAGGAGATGATGCGTTTGTCCGCCTCGACGAGCATGTCGGCGCAACCGTTTGCATACCTCGCGCCTACGCCTGCGGCAGTGAACGATCCCGGGCTTATGATCGGCTCGTCGCAGCCGCCCGTTACCAACAGCTTGCAACTCGGCGCGGGTACGGGTCAGAATATAGGAACGAGCATGCAGGCTTTGCCTTCGGGTCAGAGCGCGCAGCAAACGCCGCCGCAACAGCAGCGTCCGCCCGTGCGCCCCGCACAGCCTCAGCAACAGCGTCCCGCTCAGCCGCAACAGCCGCAGAGACCGTACGGTCAAACGCAGCAGCCGTATCCGAGAACGGCAGCGCCGCAACAGCAGCGTCCGCCTTATCCGCAGACACAGCAGCCGCAAAGACCGCAAGCGCAGTATCCCAAAACGAACAATGCGCAGAATAAGGTAGCCAACGACGGTTTCGACCCCGACAGCTTCTGATAAAAAACAAAGATCGACCGAGTGCGCGATATGCGCTCGGTCGATCTTCTTTTCAGCCGCGCTGCTCGCACCTATTTCGGTCGCGCAAAGAAATAAAAAAAACAATCATGTATTGATTGACATGGCGTGTGAATTTTGTTAAAATGAATAAGTATGGATATTCACGCGAAACGTAATAATTCAAGAGAAGTGTATCACACGTTATACATTTCTCTTTTTTTAGAAACGATCGCGGAAAGATCCGTGCTTTAGGGAGGGATCATGAACGAAATCGAACAAAGGTACAACGAATGGAAGGCGAAAGCCGAGGGTCTTGCCGCAGAGCTCGCCGCGATGAGCGCGGACGATGTTCAGGAAGCGTTTTACAAAGACCTCGAGTTCGGCACGGCGGGCTTGCGCGGCATACTCGGCGCGGGCACGAACAGACTCAATAATTACACGATAGGCAAGGTCACGCAAGGACTTGCCGACTACTTGCTCGCGCACGTAAAAAAGCCCGCGGTGGCGATAAGCTACGATTCGCGTAAGTTCTCGGAGGAGTTTGCGCGGCATGCCGCGGCTGTGCTCGCGCATAACGGCATAAAGACGTATATAACGGGCGAACTCAAACCCACGCCGTATCTGTCGTTTATGGTTCGGCATTTCGGCTGCGACGCGGGCATAATGATAACGGCGAGCCATAACCCCGCAAAGTTCAACGGCTACAAGGTGTACGGATCGGACGGCTGTCAGGTCACGGATAAAGCCGCGGGCGAAATATTCGATTACATACAGCGCGTCAAAACGTTCGACGTAAAAGCGGTCGACTATGCCGCCGCCGTCGAGAAAGGTTGCGTATCGGTGGCGGACGTCACGCGCGAGTATCTCGATTGCGTGTACGAACGTTCCGTGTCGGATAAGCGCAAGCTGTCCATAGTGTACACGCCGCTCAACGGAACGGGTTGCGACATAGTGCCGCAAATGCTGCGGGAGCGCGGATTCGACGACGTAACGGTCGTTCCCGAGCAAGCGCGACCCGACGGCAGTTTCGCTACTTGCCCGTACCCCAATCCCGAAAAAGCCGAGGCGCTCAACCTCGCGCTGGAGCTTGCAAAGAGCCGCGGCGCGGACATAGTGATAGGCACCGACCCCGATGCTGACAGAATAGGCGCGGCGGTCAAGACGAAAAACGGATACAGGCTCATAACGGGCAACGAAATGGGCGTTTTGCTCATCGATTTCGTTTTTTCGCATTCTAAGCATCTGCCCGAAAAACCCGTCGCGGTAAAGACCATAGTAACCACCGACCTCGCGGCGCGAGTTGCGGAAAGCTACGGCGCGGAGATGCGCGAGGTGCTCACCGGTTTTAAGTATATCGGCGAAGTCATCAAAAAACTCGAAGAAAAAGGCGAAGGCGAGCGTTTCGTAATAGGCTACGAGGAAAGCTACGGCTATCTTTCGGGCACGTACGTGCGCGATAAGGACGCAGTCGTTGCGACTATGCTCGTCGCGGAAATGGCTGCCGCGTATCTTGCCGAGGGCAAAACGCTCGAGGACGTTCTCGACGGTATCTACTCCGAATACGGCAGATACTTCCACCGCACGGTGTCGTTTACGTACGAGGGCGTAGCGGGCGCGCAAAAGATGAAAGACGTGCTTGCCGGCGTGCGCAAAAATCCGCCGCGCGATATAGACGGCTCGGCTGTGGTGCAGAGCATAGACTATATGACGCAGACGCAATTCGATCTGCCCAAGTCCGACGTTCTGTCGTTCAAGGCGAGCGACGGCAGCAAGCTTATAATCCGTCCGTCCGGCACGGAGCCGCTTATAAAAGTGTATATCACAGCGGCGACGGGCGGCGAAGCGCGCATAGACTCCATACTCGAGCAAGCGCAAAAATTCATGGCGTAACGCGGCAGAAACGCACGTAAGTCGCAAGGAGAAATTTATGGACAACACCAAGAGCGAGCTTATCGAGTACGTTCGCGAAAACGACGTCAAGTTCGTTAAGCTTACGTTCTGCGACCTATTGGGTAGGCAGAGAAACATCACAATATTGAGCTCGCAGCTCGAGGATGCGTTCGAGAACGGCGTAGCGATCGACAGTTCCGCAGTAACGGGCAAGGGCGGTATAGACCTAAAGTTAATGCCGGTGTCCGCTATGCTGTCGGACACGCCGTGGCGTCCGCACTCGGGCAGAGTGGTGAGCGTGTTTTGCAAGCTCGGCGATATAGACTGCAAGCCGTACGAATGCGATCCGATGGTGCTTTTGGAAGAGCAGGTGCGCGCGCTCGAAAAGATCGGCATAACCGCCGAGGTAGCGACGGAGTGCGAGTTTTACGTGTTCAAGCGCGACGAGGATAAGATCGAGCCTATAGACAACGGCGATTACTGCTCGTGCGCGCCGTTCGATCTTTGCGAAAATATCCGCCGCGACGTTATATTGAGCTTGGAGGACGTCGGGCTTAAGCCGATCTCCGCGCACCACGAGCGCGGTCCGGGTCAGAACGAAGTGGACTTCGAGCGATCCGATCCTATGACTGCGGCGCGGAACTTCGTCATGTTCAAAGCCGCGGTCAAAAACGTATGCTATATAAACGGCACGGTCGCGTCGTTCATGCCGCGTCCCCTGTCAGGGCAGCCGGGCAGCGGATTGCACATCGCGATAACGCTCAAGGGCGCGGATCGGGCGGCTACCGACGCGTTCGCCGAGGGCGTGCTGCGTCGTTACAGAGAGATCTCGTGTCTTGCCAATCCGACGCTTAACAGCTACAAACGGCTCAAAAAGGCGTTCGGAATAGGCTACGCGAGTTTGCGCGGCGCAGCGCCTATGCGCATATTCGGCGATAATATAATCCAGCTGCGCACATCCGATTCCACCTGTAATATTTTCTCGGTGCTCGCGCTCGTTTTCGCGGCGGGCAGAGAGGGCATAGAAAACGGTTGCAAACTCCGCAAGGAGGGCGAGACCGACGGCGTTATGTTCGACAGTATCGAGGACGCTATCGCGTTTGCTCGCAAGAGCAAATGGTTGCACGCTCGGATACCCGCGCGGCTCGACGAAGTGCTCGACACAATCGAGCGTCGGTGCAAAGCGGCTAAGGAGCTGAAGACCGACGCGGAGTTCTTTGATTTTTACGCCGATATTTAACGCTGTCGAGACGCATTGCCCAAGTGAGAAAATAAGCACAAAGACGTGCAGCATTTGTTGACAAGGAGGTCGATTTATTGGACGCGCTGATCGTTGCGAGTACCGCAAAGCAGCAACACGCATTGTCTGACGTATTGCATACGGCAAAAATAGACAGCGTGATATGTTCCACCGCCGCAGAGGCGCGGCGCGCGTCTATTTGTCGACCTTTTGATTTGTTCGTCATAAACGGCGGACTTTCGGACGAGGACGGGCACGATCTTGCGACCGACCTTGCGGGGATTCATGACTGCGGCGGCGTGTATATAGACGAGTTTGCCAAAGCGGACATGTTCGAGGACGATCTCGCGAACGTGGGCGTGATAACGCTCGTGCGCCCAATAACCAAATCTTCGCTGTACGATGCGGTGCGCATGCTGTCGGTCGCAAACCTTCGCGTCGCGTCGCTCAAAAAGAAAAACTACGAGTTAAGCTCCAAGCTCGAGGATATGAAGTATATCACTCGGGCAAAGATAGCGCTCATGCGCTCGCTCGGACTTACGGAGGAGCAAGCGCACAAGTATATAGAAAAAAAATCAATGGATATGCGCGTTTCGCGGCGTAAAGTCGCAATTGATATTCTCAAAACCTACGAGGCGATTTGACACATGTTTTCGGAAAAACCAAAAGAAGAATGCGGCGTTTTCGGCATAATCGCGTCGAAACCGATACCCGCAGTACCGTATGCGGCGAGCGCGCTCATGGCGTTGCAGCACCGCGGCGAGGAGAGCGCGGGCATCGCGACGTTTGTCGACGGCAAGCTCAAATGCAAAAAGGGCATGGGTCAGGTGTCCGACGTTTTTACGTCCGATTATATGGAGTACGCCCCGAACACCAAGATAGCCGTAGGGCACGTCAGATACTCCACGGCGGGGTCTTGCTCTCTCGAAAACGCACAGCCGATAGAGACGGTACATTCCAAGATTTCGCTCGCGCTTGCGCATAACGGAAACCTTACCAATTCGTTGCAGATACGCCGCGAACTCATCCAGTCGGGTATGGTGTTGCACACCACCAACGACACCGAGGTCGTCAATATTTTGATAGTTCGCAACATGCTCGACGGCAACGATCTCGAGCACGCAGTGCTTAACGCCATGAATTTTATTCAGGGCGCGTTTTCCATAGTTATAGCGGCAAAGGATAAAATGATAGCGGTGCGAGACCGCAACGGATTCCGACCGCTGTGCATGGGACGCTTGGGCGACGCCGCGGTGTTCGCGTCCGAAACATGCGCGCTCGACGCGCTCGGCGCGGAGTTCGTGCGCGACGTAAAGCCGGGCGAAATGATAAGCTGCGATACAAAAGGGAATATTTCGTCGTTTATGCTCGACAACTCGTCGCAGAGCGGAATGTGCTCGTTCGAGTTCGTGTACTTTGCAAGACCGGATTCGTACATAGACGGGATAAGCGTTTACGAGGCGCGCGTGCGCATGGGGAGAGCGCTGTATAGGCAATTGCCTACCGAAGCCGATTACGTGTGCGGCGTGCCCGATTCGGGTTTACAGGCGGCGCAGGGCTATTCGCTCGAGTCGGGGATACCTATGGCGCCCGCGTTCGTTAAGAACAAGTACATAGGGCGTTCGTTCATACTGCCCGATCAGTTACGGCGCGAAAGCGCGGTAAATACCAAGCTCAATCCCATTCGCGCTACGGTAAAGGGCAAGCGTATAGTGCTCATAGACGATTCGATCGTGCGTTCGACTACGAGCACGCGAATAATAAAAATGCTGCGCAATGCGGGCGCGAGCGAAGTGCATATGCGCATAAGCTCGCCGCCGTTCAAGTACGAATGTTATTTCGGAACGGATATAGACAACAGAGACAACCTGATCGCAAACAAGTTCGACATAAATGGCATTTGCGAAAAGATAGGCGCGGACAGTTTGGAATACCTTACGGTCGAAAATCTGCGCGCGTCGATCTCGCCCGATATGAGTTTTTGCACGGGCTGTTTTACGGGCGATTACCCTGCGCCCGTCACGCCTACGCTGAAAAACATGTTCGACGGCGGAGACAATTGAAAAAGCTTGCAGGCGAAAATATCGCATTTGCACAAGGAGATGACAGTCAAACTATGGAACGCTATTTGATTTTGAAAGACGGCACCGTTTTTCGCGGCGAGGCTATCGGCGCGAGCGGAACGGTCATAGGCGAAGCCGTGTTCACTACGGCGATGTGCGGATATTTGATGACGCTCACCGACCCGAGTTATTACGGTCAGATTGTCGCGCACACTTTCCCTATGATAGGCAATTACGGCGCTATCGAGGCGGACAGCGAGAGCGCGCAGCCGCGGCTCGCCGGCTATGTGGTGCGCGAACTGTGCGGCGCAGGCTCTAACTTCCGCAAAGAGGGCGAACTCGACGACTATCTCAAGCGCAAAGGCATAGTAGGTATAGCGGGTATAGACACGCGCGCGCTGACGCGCAAGATACGTTCGTCCGGCGTAATGAACGCCATGATCTGCGACGACGTTAAAAACCTGCCGCAAAAGCTCGCCGCGATCAAAAAGTTCAAGGTAGAGCGCGCCGTAGAGGAAACGTCGTGCGCATCCGCTTGTACGGTAAACGTATCGGACGCGGAACATAAATACAAAGTGGTGCTTTACGATTTCGGCGCTAAGCTCAATATAGAACGCGAGCTTATCTCGCGCGGCTGCGCGGTAGTGCGCGTGCCGTTCGATACGACCGCGGAACAAGCGTTGGCGTATGCTCCCGACGGTATCATGCTGTCCAACGGCGGCGGCAATCCGGCGGTTAATACCGCGGTCATAGCGGAAATAGCAAAACTGTGCAAGAGCGGAGTGCCAATGTTCGGCATATGCCTCGGGCATCAGCTCATGGCGCTCGCAAACGGTGCGTCTACGGTAAAGCTCAAGTACGGACATCGCGGCGGCAATCAGCCCGTCAAGGATCTCGTAACGGGTAGAACGTACATAACCAGCCAAAACCACGGCTACGCCGTAAAGGGCGCGAGCGTAGATCCCGCGATCGCCGCCGTGCGATTCGTAAACGCCAACGACAAAACTGTCGAGGGCATAGACTACTTGAACGCACCTGCGTTTTCGGTGCAGTTTCACCCCGAGGCGTGCGGCGGACCTAAAGATACGGAGTTTTTGTTCGAGCGTTTCATAAAGCTCATGGAGGAATATCATGCCGGCAGATAAAAGTATAAAAAAGGTGCTCGTCATAGGTTCGGGTCCTATCACCATAGGACAGGCGGCGGAGTTCGACTATGCGGGCACTCAGGCGTGCAGAACGCTCAAAAGCAAAAAGATTGAAGTGGTGCTTGTCAATTCCAACCCCGCGACGATAATGACCGACAAGGCTATGGCGGATTCCATATACATCGAGCCGCTCACCGTGCCAACGCTCGAGCGTATCATAGCCATGGAAAAGCCGGACGGAATACTCCCGGGGTTAGGCGGACAAACGGGTCTCACACTGTCTATGGAACTTGCCAAATCGGGATTTTTGGACAAGCACGGAGTGAGACTGTTGGGCGTGCGCTCCGAAACGATAGACAAAGCCGAGGACAGAGAGCTGTTCAAGGAAGCCATGATCGAGATAGGTCAGCCGTGCGTGCCGAGCGTCGTAGTGAACGACGAGCAGGCGGCGGTAGACTTTGCGAACAAGATCGGATATCCCGTAATAGTCCGCCCTGCGTTCACGCTCGGCGGCGCAGGCGGCGGTATTGCCGAAAACGAGCGGGAACTGCGCGAAATCGCGCGCGGCGGGCTTGAGCTTTCGCCCATACATCAAACTCTTATAGAAAAAAGCATTTACGGTTGGAAGGAGATCGAGTTCGAGGTAATGCGCGATAGGCTCGGCAACGTTATTTGCGTGTGCTCTATGGAAAACCTCGATCCCGTAGGTATACATACGGGTGACAGCATTGTCGTTGCGCCTACTATGACGCTGTCCGATAAAGATTATCAAATGCTGCGCTCGGCTGCGCTCGATATAATAACGCACTTGAAGATAGAGGGCGGGTGCAACTGTCAGTTCGCGCTCGATCCCAAATCGAGCGAGTATGCCGTTATAGAAGTCAATCCGCGCGTGTCGAGAAGTTCGGCGCTCGCGTCCAAAGCGACGGGCTATCCCATTGCCAAGGTGACCACGCTTATCGCACTCGGTTACACGCTCGACGAGATAACGAATTCCGTAACGGGCAAGACCTGCGCATGCTTCGAGCCGGCTATAGATTATTGTGTCGTCAAACTCCCTAAGTGGCCGTTTGATAAGTTCGTATATGCCAAGCGCACGCTCGGCACGCAAATGAAAGCGACGGGCGAGGTCATGTCGATAGCTACCAACTTCGAGGCAGGCTTGCTCAAAGCCGTGCGCGGCGCGCTCGGTTGCGACACGCTCGACAACGCTCGGTATTCTCAGCTTACCGACGAGCAGATAGACGATATGCTCATGCCCGCGAGCGACTACCGTTTGTTCATTCTGTACGAGGCGGTAAAGCGCGGCATTTCGCTCGAACATATCAACGAAAAAACCAAGATCGACATGTGGTTCTTGCACAAGATCCAAAATCTCGTCGATTTCGAGCGGCACATAAAAGACAGACCGTTGACCAAAGACGAATATATCAAGGGCAAAAAACTCGGGTACACGGACAAGGCTTTGCGCAAGATATGCGGGAACGAACTTCCTTGCAAGCGTCGCGCGGTGTTCAAAACCGTGGATACGTGCGCCGCGGAGTTCAAGGCGGAAACGCCGTACTTCTACTCTACGTACGACGACGAGAACGAAGCCAAAGAATATATATCGGAGCGCAACAGCGGCAAAAAGCGCGTTATAGTTTTCGGCTCCGGTCCTATCAGGATAGGTCAGGGCATAGAATTCGACTATGCGTCGGTCCACTGCGTTTGGGAACTGAAAGAACTCGGCTACGACGTGGCTATAGTGAACAATAACCCCGAGACGGTATCCACCGATTTCGACACGGCGGACAGGCTGTACTTCGAGCCGCTCACCGACGAGGATGTTGAAAACGTGATAGCTACCGAGCGTCCGTACGGCGCGGTGGTGGCGTTCGGCGGTCAAACCGCGATAAAGCTGACAAAACACTTGAGCGAGCTTGGCGTGCGAATACTCGGCACTCCCGCCGATTCTATCGACGCGGCGGAGGACAGAGAACGGTTCGACGCATTGCTCGAGCGGCTCGGCATAGCGCGTCCGAAGGGACACACGGTAAAGACCGAGGAAGAGGCGCTCGCCGCGGGCAGCGCGCTCGGCTATCCCGTGCTGTTGCGTCCGTCGTACGTTCTCGGCGGGCAAAACATGATAATAGCGTTCTCGGCGGACGACGTCAAAGAGTACATGAAAATCATACTCGACGAAAATCCCGACAATATCGTTCTTATCGATAAATACGTGATGGGCACGGAAATAGAAGTCGACGCCATATGCGACGGCGAGGATATTCTCATTCCCGGCATAATGGAGCATATAGAGCGTGCGGGTATCCACAGCGGCGACTCGATAGCGGTATACCCCGCGCAGAATATCTCCGACAAGAACAAGGAAGAGCTTATAGAATACACCAAACAGCTCGCAACCGCGCTCGACACGAAAGGGCTTGTAAATATTCAGTACATAATCTGCGACGGCAAGATATACGTTATAGAGGTAAATCCGCGTTCGTCGCGCACAATTCCGTATATTTCCAAAGTGACGGGCGTGCCTATGATCAAGCTTGCCACCGAGTGCATGGTCGGCAAAAAACTGAGCAAGCTCGGTTACGGCACGGGGCTGTACAAGTCCGCGCCGTACGTAGCGGTAAAAGTGCCCATATTCTCGTTTGAAAAGCTCACCGACCTCGATACGCACTTGGGACCCGAAATGAAATCCACGGGCGAAGTGCTCGGCGTCGGCAAGAGCTTGGGCGAGGCGCTCTATAAAGGATTGGTCGCGGCAAACTACAAGATGAAACGTTCCGGCGGCATACTCTTATCTGTGCGCGACACCGACAAAACCGAGATCGCCAACGTCGCAAAGAACTACTACGAACTCGGTTTCGAGCTGTACGCCACGCGCGGCACGGCGGAAGTAATCAAAAACTCGGGCATGCCCGTGACGGTAGTGGAAAAGATAAATGAGGCGGACGACAGATCGCTTACCACTATGGGCGTGCTCAATTCGGGCAAGATCGATTACTTCGTGTCCACTTCGACGCGTGGCAGAATACCGACGCGCGACGACGTAATACTGCGCAGACGCGCCGTCATGCTCAATATCCCGTGTCTGACCGCTATCGACACAGCAAACGCGTTGAGCTTTGCGCTCAAGAGCAGATACAGTCAATACAATACCGAGCTTGTCGATATAAACAACATGCGTACCGACAGACAGCGGCTCAACTTCATAAAAATGCAGGGTTGCGGCAACGACTACATCTATGTCGATTGCCTCACTAAACCCATAACCAATATGGAATCGGTCGCGGTCAATCTTTCCGACAGACATTTCAGCGTGGGCGGCGACGGCGTGATATTCATTTACCCGTCCGAAACTTGCGACGCAAAAATGCGTATGTTCAACGCCGACGGCTCGGAGGGTCGCATGTGCGGCAACGGCATACGCTGCGTGGGCAAGTACCTTTACGACAATCATAAGACCGATAAACTCGACATTACCGTGGATACTCTTTCGGGCGTTAAAAAACTCAAGCTGTTCGCGCGCGACGGCAAAGTCAATTCTGTGCGCGTGGATATGGGCAAGACCGAGTTCGCTCCGAACAAAGTGCCCGTCAAACTCGACGGAGAGCGCATAGTAGGGCGCAAGGTCGAGACCAAACGCGGCGAGTACGAAATAACGTGTTCGTCGATGGGTAATCCGCATTGCACCGTGTTCGTCGGCGACGTTCAAAATTTGGACGTTGCGGGTATAGGTAAAGCGATAATAGAAACGGGCTTGTTCCCCGAGGGCGCAAACGTCGGATTCGTTCAGATAATAGACCGTACGCACCTCAAAGTCCGCGTATACGAGCGCGGCACCGGCGAAACTCTCGCTTGCGGCACGGGCGCGTGCGCGAGCGTGGCGGCGGCTGTGCTTAACGGGCATTGCGACGCCGATACCGACGTTTTCGTGAGATTGCCGGGCGGCGAACTGATCATTCATTACACGGACGATACCGTATACCTTACGGGCGAAGCGCACGAGGTGTTCCGAGGAACCGTCAAACTATAATAAACATTGCAAAAACAAATCACAGGAAATAATCAATATGACGACAAAATACATATTCGTAACGGGCGGAGTCGTATCCGGTCTCGGCAAAGGAATAACGGCGGCAAGTCTCGGGCTTATACTCAAGTCCAAGGGGCTTAAGGTGATCGCGCAAAAGCTCGATCCGTATATCAACGAGGATCCCGGTACAATGAACCCGACGCAGCACGGCGAGGTTTTCGTGACCGAAGACGGCGCGGAGACCGATCTCGACCTCGGGCATTACGAGCGGTTCATAGACGAAAACCTCAATAAGTTTTCCAACCTCACCACGGGCAGAGTCTATAAAAAAGTGCTCGACAACGAGCGCAACGGCTTATACGGCGGAAAGACTGTTCAGGTCATACCCAATGTTACCGACGTTATCAAGGACTTTATAGGCGCGGTCGGCGAGGAGAGCGGCGCGGACGTCGTGATCACGGAGATAGGCGGCACGGTGGGCGATATCGAAAGCTTGCCGTTTATCGAGGCAATACGGCAGATGAGCAACAAGGTGGGCAGAGAGAACTGCCTGTTTGTGCACGTCACGCTCGCGCCCACGCTTAAATCGAGCGGCGAAGTCAAAACAAAACCCACGCAGCACTCGGTAAAAACGTTGCGCAGTCTCGGCGTTTCGCCCAATATCATAATGATCCGCACGAGCAAGCCTATCGATGCGGAGACCAAGCAAAATCTCGCGCTGTACTGCAACGTCGAGCCGGATTGCATAATCGAAAACCGCGACGCGGATCTTTTGTACGAAGTTCCGCTTATGCTGCTCGACGGCGGCATAGAGAATATAGTCACTCGCGAGCTGGGCTTACCGCAGACCGAGCCGCGGCTCGACGATTGGCGCGCCATGGTGCAAAAGGCAAAAGACAGAGAAAAATCGGTCACCATCGCGCTTGTAGGCAAGTATGTGGAAATGTTCGATTCATACTTGTCCGTCGTGGAATCGCTCACGCATGCGGGCATTCACAACGGAGTCAAGATAGACCTCAAGTGGGTGGATTCGGAAAAAATAACGCCGCGTTCGGTGTCCGCGATCCTCGATTGCGCCGACGGCGTTATAGTCCCCGGCGGGTTCGGCGACCGCGGTATAGAAGGCATGATTTGCACCGCGAAATATTGCAGAGAGCACAATAAACCGTATTTCGGCATATGTTTGGGTATGCAGATCGCAGTCATCGAGTTTGCGCGAAACGTGCTCGGTTACGCCGATGCGACGAGCGGAGAATTCGATCCCGAGTGTAAATCCGAGCACAGAGTCATATATATAATGGACGATCAGGTCGGCAAGGAAATGACTGGCGCGTCCATGCGATTGGGCGCTTACGAATGTGTGGTAGAGCCGGGCACTACGCTCGAGCGTTGCTACGGCGAGGGTGTAAAATCGGTTTGGGAACGTCACCGCCACCGTTACGAATTCAACAACGCGTTCCGCGAGCAAATGCAAGCCAAAGGTCTCACTCTTTCCGGCATTTCGCCGAGCGGCAAGCTCGTAGAAGCCGTAGAAATAACCGACAAGCCGTTTTATGTCGGAGTGCAGTATCACCCCGAGTTCAAATCGCGTCCCGCAAAACCGCAGCCCGTGTTCCGCGAATTTATCGCCGCGGCAAAGAGCATGATGGAAAAACGCCAAGCCGAGAATGCAGAAAAAGAGGTCGATAACAGTGAAGAAACTGAATAAAAATTTCAAAAATTTAGGCGAAAACTATCTCTTTGCGGAGATAGAAAAACGCGTGAACGAGTATAAAAAAGCGTTCCCGAACTCCGATCTCATAAGTCTCGGAATAGGCGATGTGACTCAGCCGTTGCCGTCTTCGATAGTCGACGCGTGTAAGGACGCCGCCACTGAAATGGGGATCACGAGCGGGTTCCGCGGTTACGGTCCGTACGACGGTTACGGGTTTTTGAAAAACGCTATCGTAGATTATTACAAGTCGCGCGGCATCGAGATAAACGCCGACGAGGTGTTCGTCACGGACGGAGCAAAGAACGGTATAGGAAATATCCTCGATCTTTTCGACGAGGACAACACCGTGCTCATTCCCGATCCCGTATATCCCGCATATGTCGATGCCAACGTTATTTCGGGGCATAAGATAGTCTATGCCGACGCTACGAAAGAGAATGGATTTTTGGCGATGCCGCCCAAGCACAAAGCGGACATAATCTATATCTGCTCGCCCAATAACCCAACGGGCGCGACGTACACTCCCGAACAGCTCAAGAAGTGGGTGGATTACGCGCTCGATAACGACGCGGTGATTCTGTACGACGCAGCGTATGAATCGTACATCACGAGCAAGAATGCCGCGCGTTCTATATTCGAGGTCACGGGCGCGCGCGATTGCGCGATCGAGCTGTGCTCGTTCTCCAAAATGGCGGGCTTTACGGGCGTGCGCTGCGGTTGGACGATCATTCCGATGGTGTCGCCGCTCAACAGACTGTGGCTGCGCCGACAGGCTATCAAGTTCAACGGCACTTCGTATATCGTTCAACGTATGGCGGAACGCGCTCTGCGCGGCGGGTTTGACGACGTGCAGAAAATAATAAAGATTTATCAAAAGAACGCAAAGACGGTCACCGATAAGTTCGACGCGCTCGGCATAGAATACACGGGCGGCAAGAACGCGCCGTATATTTGGTTCGATTGCGGTATAGACTCTTGGGAGTTTTTCGACTACTTGCTCAAAAAGGCGCGCATAGTGTGCACCCCCGGCAGCGGGTTCGGCAAGAACGGAAAGAGCTGGGTGCGCCTTACTTCGTTTAACACTCCGGAGCGCACAGCAGAGGCGATGCGTAGGTTCGACGCGTTTTGGAAAGATTTCGTCGCGGTGCGAGATAAACTGTTCACGCCGAGCAAGCAGTAATAAACGACCGCGCAAACGCCGAAAGACAGAAATTGAAAAAAAAGCTGACAATAGAAAAATCAAGGCTGACGCCGCCCGCCGATTTTACGGAGCTTTGGGAAAACCGCGTCGTAAACGGAATAGAACTCGATTACAGCGAGTACGATTTCATTACGATAGACGGCGGTAAAGCAGTGTTGTTCGATGCGTACACCGCGTCGCGACGGTATGCCGCACTCGATATGGAGTGCGGCGTTTTGGCTTTTCCGTTTTCATTCACGTGCATGACGGACAAGGGCGAGCGCGTGGCGTATTGCGGGTTGCGTTTTTCAGAGGATAAGATAACCGAGTGGCGCGTGTGTCACGAGCGCGGAGAAGCGGGGATGCTGTTGCTTGCGAACGATCCCGATGCGCTCGCTGTTTCCATACCGTCCGGCGTTTGCGTGATCTCGAGCGTGCCTGCTTACGAGGAATACGAAAAACACATCAAGGACGAATTACATCCGCTTGCGGGCAGCATTATACTCAACGGTCAAACGCACGAATCGCTGTCGCTTTACGGCTATAAATACGGCGTGTTTTCCACGGGCTGGGGCGACGGCGGATATAAATGCTATAAGGGCACGGGCGCGGACGGCAGAACGGTTGCGGTTATCGTCGACTTCGATATGATAGAGAGCAAAGCTCCCGAACAGAAAAGTTATACAGAGCTTGAAGTCGAAGTGAGCGACGGCGTGTTCGTTGGCGATCCCAACAAGTCCGAGCCGGAAAACAACGTCGAGCGTTGGACTCGAGCGCTCGAGAGCACGACCGAGCCGGAAAGCATGTTGCAGGCGTATTCGCGTCGAGGCTATGCATATCATGCCATGAACAAGCTCGACGAGGCGCTTTGCGATTACGAAGCTGCGATCAATTGCTGCGTGCATATTTCGGATAAAAGCGTACTGCTTCGCGCATGGTCGGTGTTCGATAACGCGGCGGAGCTGCTGTGTAAAAACGGCGATTACGATACGGCTATAGGGATAATGCGGTTTGCGCTGTCGCTCGGCGATAACTTTTACGGCGGCGCATACGTGCGGCTCGTGGATATGTACTTCGCTACCAAACAATACGCGCTCGCGCACGAAATCGCCAAAAGCATGCTCGAATCCCGTCCAGACGATCCCGTGGCATACGTGAAGTACGCCGAGGCGTGCGTTGCCGTGTCGGACTACATGAGCGCGGCGGACGCATACGAAACGCTCGCATCGGGATTCAAGCTGTACGAAAATCTCTTCGACGAGGCGGCGTGCTTTATAGACGCCGAGGAGTACGAACGCGCCGATTCTGCGCTCGAGCGTCACCCCGCAAAAGAATACAGCGAGCAGTATTGGTATTATAAGGCGTTTATATGCTATAGAAAGCGCGAGTATACGCAAGCCGTCGAGTACGCGCTCAAAGCGCACGAGATAGATCGCGAGTATTTGCCCGCGCTGTATTTGACTATGGATATAAAAACGCTCATGCACGATTTCAATTCCGTCGCGCGGCTTGCGGAAGAATACAAAAAAGCAAGACCCGCGAGCGAGTACGGTTTTGCTGTCAGCGCCGAAGCGCACTTGATAAACGGCAACTATTCGGAATGCGTAAAAAACTATTGCTATTTGTATTCCAAAATATTAAAAAACGATAAGTATGCCGCGCTTGCGGCGATTGTGTCCGAAAAATCGGGCGATACGAAACATCGCGCGGAACTGACTCGCGCGCTTAAAAAGTCTCGCAGCCCGTATTATGCGTGCGTCAGGTATATGCAGTACGCGAGCAAGTACAACGATAAAGCGGCGGAGGAACTTGCGCGCGTGCTGATCGGGCACAAAATAGAAGTCGAGTTTTTGACATTGCTCGCCACGTATTGCGCGGGCACGGGCAAAAAAGATCAAGCTCGACTTATAATGCGCGAACTGCTCGGCAGAGATTCGTCCGCCGATTCTTCGGCGGCGCAAGTACGCGTCGCATTGCTCCTCGGCGATAGTGCTTCCGCAGAACGACACTTTGCGTACTATGCAAAACGGTTCTTGGGCGAAATCGGCAGGGCGGAGACGGAACTCGTTGCCGAGGGCTTTGCAAGTTCGTGCAAGCTCGACGCCGCCTCCGTAAAAAAAATACTGCTCGGATAAGTTGCTATTACCACAAAATCATGCGTTTGTCAATAGGTTTTTGAAAAATTTTATACGAAAAATTTTCGGGTATGCTATTGATTTTCGCCATACCTTGATATATAATATAATTGTCCTGCGGTGTTCGAGACAGAGCCGAATTTATAACCTCAAATCATAAAAGGGATGGCGCGTAGACGGACTATGTCGGGCCTCAGTAATTTTACTTTATGTAAGCAGGGGAAGACAAAATACCGAATCAGCCGACCCACCTGCCATAAGGCGGGTTTGAATAAGGCAAAGCTGCGGCACATGCGGGATAACTTGAAAAATAAAACCGTTTCCGAAAGGGAACGGTTTTTGCGGTCTTATACGAATGAACGGTTTTTGCAGCCTTATGCGAGCGCAGCTCGATAAGGCGACGGATAAGGCAAAGCTGCGGCACATGCGGGATAACTTGAAAAATAAAACCGTTTCCGAAAGGGGCGGTGTCATAGGGATTATTTAATTTCTAAGAGAGACGGTATAGCAGAAATGCTATGCCGTTTCTCTTTTGTCTTTTACGGGTAAGAGTATTTGTCCTACACCGTTGAAGTAAAGATCTATCCGTTGCGTTCTTCGTCCGTTAATCTTTTCCGCTTGGTACACGACGACTTTTTGTACAAACTCACGTACAAGTTCGGGCGTAAGTTCGGTTATCTCCGTGTACTTGCGTACCGAGCGCATAAACCGCATCACGTTGTCGGACTGTTCTTTCGCTTTGGATAACTCCTGCCGTAAGTAGTAAGCACGCTCTTTCAGTTCCTGTTGCTCTTGCTCGTAATACTGACTCATTTTCACAAACCGATCGTCCGTGAGATTGCCGCATACTTTATCCTCATAAAGATTTTGTATAATTCGGTCGAGTGTCTGTATGCGCTTGTCGGCTTCTTCGAGTTCTCGTGTTTGGCTTTGCAATTTCTTCCGCAGTTCTTTTTCGTTCTCGCTTCGTACAATCTCCAAAAACTTTTGCTCATAGTCTTTTGCAAACGCAAGCACTCTTTGAAGATTGGTTAAAACAAAATGCTCTACGGCTTCTACGGTAACCTGATGTGAAGTGCAGGTTGCTTTTTTCTTTTTACGGTACGACGAACAGTTGAAATATTCCTTTTGCTTCATAGTAGTGCAACGGCATAGATACATTTTTTGCCCACAGTCGGCGCAGTACACAAGTCCCGAAAAGATACTCATTTCGCCCATATCGGTAGGACGGCGTTTTGCTTGCCTTATGCGTTGAACGGTATCGAATGTATCTTGGTCTATAATCGCTTTGTGCGTGTTCTCGAAGATTGCCCATTCTTCTTTCGGTAAGTCTATTTTCTTTTTACTCTTGTAAGACTTTTTCTTTGTCCGAAAGTTGACCGTGTGTCCAAGATAAGTGGGATTGGCAAGAATCCTATTTATACTTTGCGTTGCCCAAATTTCGGGGAACTCCGTCTCTTGCGAAGTGATAGGCAAACCAACTCTGCGCTTGTAAATAGTCGGGGTTTCTTTGCCGCGTTCGGTAAGTATCCTTGCTATCTGCGTCGGACCGTAGCCCTGCATACAAAGCGAGAAGATTTCTTTGACTACTTTTGCCGCTTCTTCGTCCACAAGCCAT
>CAJUNM010000003.1:0-47173 GCA_910587805.1 uncultured Christensenellaceae bacterium
CGATGTAATAAAAAATAATAAAAAATATTAAAAAACGCTTGACAAACTAACAATATACAGCAAAATTGCAATTGCTTAATCCGACAAAATATGCTATAATTATCTACATGGGTAACAAACCGAGCGAAGGATACCGCAAGCACGTCGGCAAAGCGTTCGACATAAAGACAAAGGCGTTTGCAATATTGTCGTTGTTGACGAGCGTTGCCATAACCGTTTTTTATTGCGTCGGCGCGATAATTTACAGATCGGTTTGGTATGTCGCGCTGTCGGGCTATTACGCTACTATGATAGTTTTCCGCGCCGCGACGCTGCTTGCCAACCTGAAGTGCGCCGTCAAGTTCCGCGGCGACGAGGCGGGCGCGAGCTTGTATAAATGGAAGATTTTTCTCGGCAGCGGTATATTCCTGCTCGTGACCGATATTGCAATGAGCTTTGCGATAGGGCAGTTAGCGCTCGGCGGCGGCACAAAATCGAGTATCGTTATGGCGATAGGCACGGCGGTTTATACGTTTTATAAGATCATCATGTCGGCTGTCAATGCGGTAAAGGCGGGGAGATTCGCAGACCCCGTGACGCAAGCTTTGCGCAACCTCAACGTCGCCGCAGCGTGTATGTCCGTGGTTTCGCTCACTGCGGCATTGTGCGCCACGTTCGGGAACAACGTCGCGTTTAATAAGATAATGACTATCGCCGTCGGCGGCGCTGCGATTTTGATAGTGCTCGCCATTTCGATCGTGATGACCGTGCGCGCCGCGGTCAACATTTCACGCGAAAAGAAAAGTATCGCATAAAATCGAAATTAGCGCGTATAACGCTTGACAAATCCTATGCGATGGAATATAATACAAAAGTATCGAATCGCTTTGCGCATTTATACAGTAATTAAATATCATGCACTCATAGCGCAATTGGATAGAGCGTCTGGCTACGGACCAGAAGGTTGGGAGTTCGAGTCTCTTTGGGTGCACCACGAGCAACCTTATTCGGATAATTCGAGTAAGGTTGTTTTATTTTTATAGAAACTGATTAATAATTAGCAGTATTTATAAGTATTGAAAAAACGGTTTTCACAAAGGAATATTCGCTATCTCACCTTAGATGGTAAAATATAGTCACATTGTAGTCCATGTCTTTCTTCCAAAATATCTTGATGACCGTTTTTGCACCGATTTGCTTTTTTATTGTAATGTTGACAACATTGACACCCGATTATTTCTTTCGCAAGGCTGTTCCAAACGCGTTGTTTTCCTTCCGGGTCGCCTTTTAGAATTAGTTTTTCAAGTTTTCTTTTTATTGTGCACATTTTTATCTCCTATAAATTTTTTTTATCTCTATTGAGTGAATTGAAATTTATCATATCGCCGGAGTCAAATATATTAGGCGCTGTAAACTCTTTTTCATTGTGGTCGAATTGAACTGTGAAAATTTGACCGTCTACTTTTTTAATAACGCCCAAACCGAATTTTTTATGATGTACGGCGTCATTGACTCGAATGCTTACTTTACAATTGGTTGGAGAAGGAGGGGATTGTAGTTTATGAGACGAAGCGGCGTCTCCATTATGTACGGATGGCGAGCTATTCTTTGATTGCAATCGCCTTTTACGAGACGAATTAAATATTGCATAAATAAAAAGATAAAGTAACGATGTGCATAATACCGATAGCGCGATTGCACTTAAAGGGTCTTAAACGAAAAATCTTTTTCGATTGCAACTCGTTTGGTATATGTAACTTCAATCATTTCGTTTGAATATCCAGCGCATCGACTACATACGCGATAACCATTGTTAATAGCTTGTTGCTTTCCCATAGGTATCTTAGAATTGGATAAGTATGAACAATCTTCGCTATGGTAACATTCTCAGTATGCGGTTACATATACACACGGCTCGGTCTTTGTAACGATTTGAGTATAATACGAAGTTGGAGTATAGGTGGTAATAAGAATATAAAATAGGTAAGCAATAGGTACGCATAATACAATGCATATGATGATATTGATTACGATTTTTTTTCTTTGTTACAGAATCACACGCTCATATTATAACAAATAAAATCGAAATACTCAACTAATCAACCATGGTTGAGTATAAAAGTTTGAAAAAGATTTATACTAATAACCTATGATTGATTAAGGAGGGCGAACTATGACATTTAACGAAGCCCTCGCGGCGCGAATAAACGAGTTGCTTTCCGAAAAGGGAATGACGCAATATCGATTGGCGATGAATAGTGGTGTTACCGCTCAAAACATAGATCATATCCGTCGGCAACGAAATCAAACGAATGCGGTAAACATCATTTATCAAATAGCGCAAGGTTTCGGAATGACACTTAAAGAATTTTTCGACAGTCCGCTGTTCGATATAGAGAATATTATTGACTAATAGAAGATCGCAAAGTGCGGTCTTTTTCTAATCGACAATAGTTGATTATAGTAAATTGAAAAGGATTTATACTGATAATAACCTATTATTGATTAAGGTGGGCTGAATATGACATCAGCCGAAGCTCTTGCGGCGCGTATCGATGAACTGTTAGAGCAAAAGAATATGACGCAGTATAAGCTTTCGATGGAGAGTGGTGCAACCAACTCGATGATAAGCGAGATTCGGCATTGCAAAAATAAGTCGACCGCGTTGTCCGTTGTGTATAACATAGCGCAGGGGTTTGGTATTGAATTATCGGAATTCTTCGATAGTCCGTTATTCAGAGAAGGGAATATTATCGACTAATTTTCAATATAGAAAATATAACAGATTGAAATGCCCCTATAAGTTTATCCAAACTTATAGCGCGTTTTTTATAGCAAAGAAATTACAAAGTGAAAAAAGTATATGGGATTTCAAGTTATGTACGGATCGTAACAGCGAAGGTATAAACATCGGATTCGGTAATTGAACCGTTTACCGTCGAAACGTAGAAATTGACCTCTTCGATTTGATCCGAGTATTTCCGCAGCATAATGCGCATAATGAACTTATGAAAAAGTCGTTGATTTATTTTTCTGTGACGGCGGCGGTCGTGCTTGCCGTTGTAATAGTGTCTTTTATAGTTTCCATGCAAACCGCGCGTGCGGAGATTTTGCTTCTGCCCATTAGATCCGTAGTCGTTACGGACGGCGATGCAAAAGGCGTTGCGAGCTTATACGGCAACGGCGACAACTATGTTACCGACATAAAGGTAAACGTTGCGTTCGACGGGTTTGCACCGTACGAGATCGAGCTTGACGACGGATATTCGCCGTTTATCGAGACTTTCGATTTCGGCGGTACTGACAAATTCTTATTTTGCGCGTCGCAGACGGGCGGCAGCGGCGGATACGGGAATTATCGTGTTTACGCATTGAAAACCGATTCGTATAAGCTGTTGTACGACAACGCTGCCGACAGCACGCTCAACACGTTCGACGCGGAGTTTTTGCCCGACGGGTTTATGCGTATCGAGGCTATGCAAAGCGGGCTTACGGTCGACGTGCGGTACATGGACGATATTTTCTTCGATAAAATTTTCGCGCCCGACGGGAGCTTGACTGGCGAACAACCGTACGTGAACGACGTGTCGTTCGTATCTCCGTCGCTCGATTCCGCGAGCGGAGTGTGGCGGCTCGTGACGTATCGCTCCGTAGTCGCGGTGGCGGAAGTCAACCGTATCGGGTATATCGTGCAAACGCTCGATTTCGTGGGCAATGAGTTCGTACCGACGTTCACCGAGTTTTCGATAAGAATGCAGCATCCCGTAATTCAGCCGCGCATATGATATTATCTGTAACAAGCCGATCGAGTTTTCGGCATTGTATCGAGATCCGACGCAGTTATTTCCGCGCGGATCTTTTTTTGTCGTGGTCCGTAAAAATTTTTATGATTTTTCGTAAAAACACTTGACAAATTGTTCAAATGTGCATATAATGATATTGAACGATTGAACTACCGTTCAAATGTTTAAGAAAAAAAGGAGTAAGACTTAAGATGGAAACGGAAGAACATGCTATCGACGAGGCGGAGATGCACGCGCATTCGGAGACGGTCAGAAAGGTACGGGCAGAGATGCCGAGCGACGACGAGTTGGTGGATATTGCGGAGTTTTTCAAGGTGTTCGGGGATTCGACGCGCGCAAAGATACTTGCGGCGCTCGTGGTGTCGGAGTGTTGCGTAGCGTGCATATCGGACGTGCTCAATATGAGCGTGTCGGCTGTTTCGCATCAATTGCGAATATTGCGGCAGAGCAAGCTCGTCAAGACGCGCCGCGACGGGAAGGAGATATACTATTCGCTCGACGACGCGCACATAGGCGAAATATTCCGTACCGCGCTCGAGCACGTGAAAGAACTTTAAGGAATTAATTATTCGGAATTCCGAATTCCGAATTCTGCATTAAATAAGGAGGTTGTTATGACTAAGACATATAAACTGCGCGATCTTGATTGCGCGAATTGTGCGGCAAAACTCGAGCGTGCCGTGAGCAAGCTCGACGGGGTAAAATCGGCGTCGGTAAACTTTTTTGCGCAAAAGCTTACGGTGGAAGTGCCCGACGAAAATGCCGACGTCGTGCTGGCGTCGGTGCTCAAGACTTGTAAAAAGGTCGAGCCTGATATGACGGTGATCGGATAGTCGGCAGGTGCGATGCTATGAGCAAGAACAAGAAAAACCTTATACGCATAGCGGTCGTTGCCGTGCTGTTTGCGGTCGCGTTGTCATGTTACATAGTGTTCGAGGACGATGCGCCGTGGTGGGCGTGGCTTATCGTTTTCGTTCCGATATATCTTGCGATAGGGTACGACGTACTTTGGCGCGCGTGTAAAAACATAGCGCGAGGCAAGGTGTTCGACGAAAATTTCCTTATGGTTATAGCGACCGTGGGCGCGTTCTGCGTGCTCGAGTTTGCCGAAGCGGTAGCGGTCATGCTGTTCTATCAAGTGGGCGAATTGTTCCAAAGCTACGCCGTGGGCAAATCGAGGAAGTCGATAGCCGCATTGATGGATATTTGTCCCGAAACGGCGCGGGTGCTCGACGATGACGGCGAGCACGTCGTACCGCCCGAGGCTGTCGAGCTTGGATCGATAGTGGTAGTAAAGCCCGGGGAACGCGTGCCCATAGACGGCGAGGCGATCGAGGGTTCGGGCTATCTCGACTGCTCGGCGTTGACGGGCGAAAGCGCGCCCGTGTCGGTGCGCGCGGGCGATGCGGTGCTTTCCGGTGCGATTTCGTCTACGGGCGTGATCAAGATAAAAACTACCAAGAAGTACGAGGACAGCACGGTCGCGAAAATACTCGATCTCGTAGAAAACGCGTCCTCGCGCAAAGCGAAATCGGAGAATTTTATAACGCGGTTCGCGGCTGTATATACGCCCGCAGTTGTTATCGCGGCGTTGCTGCTTGCGGTGATCCCGCCGCTTTGCATAGGCATGCGCGACGGCGCGGTTTGGTCGGAATGGATAACGCGCGCGCTGACGTTTTTGGTCGTGTCGTGTCCGTGCGCGCTCGTCATATCGGTGCCTATGTCGTTTTTCGGCGGCATCGGCGCGGCGAGCAAGCTCGGAATACTCGTCAAAGGCGGCAATTATTTGGAGCTGTTGAACAAGGTCGATACGTTCGTTTTCGACAAGACGGGCACCGTTACGAAAGGCTCGTTCGAGGTGATCGGCGTTACGGGCGAGCGCGGGCAAACATTGAGTATAGCGGCGTGCGCCGAGGCTTGTTCCACGCACCCGATAGCGCGGTCGGTGGTCGCCGCGGCGCGCGAGTTCGGCGATATACCGATCGCCGCTTCGGCAGAGGAAATCGCAGGGCACGGCGTGATCGCGGAGCTTGACGGCGCGCGCATAGCGTGCGGCAACGACAAGCTGATGCGCCGCGAAAACGTCGAGTACGAGGAATACGCAGGCGCGGGCGGAACGGTGGTATACGTTGCTCGGAACGGGATGTTTATCGGCGCGATAGAGATCGCCGACGCGGTCAAGGACGATTCCTCCGCGGCGATCGCCGAGCTGAACGCGGGGTGCAGAACAGTCATACTTTCGGGCGATAGGGAAGAAACCGCAAAGCGCGTAGCGGCGGCGGTGGGCGCGAGCGAATACCGCGCGGAGCTGTTGCCCGATCAAAAAGTAACGGAACTCGAGCGCATTATGGCGGTAGACTCCGCAGAGAACGGTAAAGACAAAGCGCACGGTAAAAAGCGCAAAGGCGCGGTGGCGTTCGTGGGCGACGGCATAAACGACGCGCCCGCAATATCCCGCGCCGACGTCGGCATAGCGATGGGCGGTATCGGCAGCGATGCGGCGATAGAGGCGGCGGACATTGTGCTCATGACAGACAAGCTGTCGTTACTGCCCAAAGCGCGACGCATAGCGAAAAAGACCGTTTCCATTGTCATAGAAAACATTGTGCTCGCGCTCATCGTAAAGCTTGCCGTGCTCGTGCTCGCCGCTCTCGGCTTTGCAAATATGTGGCTTGCTGTGTTCGCAGACGTCGGCGTTGCGGTGCTCGCTATACTCAATTCGATGCGCGCGCTCCGGTTTAACAAGATTAAAGATAAGTCGAGCGTGAAACTATCGGCAGACAAAAATCCTCGCTGAAACGGCGTGTATATCGTAAATTTTGAGGATATAAAGTTAACAGAATCGCAATAAAAACGCAAGGATAAATATTTATCCTTGCGTTGCTTTTATCATTCCTTAATATACCGTGAACGAGAACTATTCTGCTTTGTTCAGCCGAGACAAGTAAGCTTGCCCGTTTCAAACGAGTAGGCGTAATGTGCGGTCTTGTCGGAATAATTTTCGTTCGCCACCCATAGAACGGTCTTTTGGGTGAGATTATATACCGCGCTGTGTACAGTGACTCCGCCGCCGCCGTTCCAAGTCCGTCTGCCTATAACGGAAAGAATATCCATTGCGGCTTGCTCGTCTTTTATTATTCCGCCGGTCTCTTTGAGACTGTTGTTGATATACTCGTAGCGGTCGTAGCCGGGCTTTGCGTCGTTATCGTTTTCGTAATACTCGTCTTGCTCGTATACTATGAAGTTGGTCGCCCACTGATAGGGGATTTGACTGTCGGCGCGCCAATCGGCGTAAGAATCGTCGTCGTTGTATATTACGACAAGCTCTCTTTCCGAGCCGTCCCTGTCTTCCGCATTGGTTTTGTCGGTAGGCAGCCATTCGAGTATCGCGCTTTTTCCGGTCGCGTCGGCTACCATATAATGGAACGACGTCTTGGCGGAATCGTGAAGATTGTATTGCTTGATAAGCTCTACCGCTTCGTCCACGGTAGCGGCATAGTCGAGTATAAGGCGAAGCATGGTGGTGGAAGTTATGTCTTTTTTGTCGGCGGATTTTTGATCGGTCGCTACGGTGTTTCGGTCGGGGTCGTCCGATACGTCGCCTTGATAGGACATGAATATTGCGCAGCTCAAGCCTTGTTCGTTCATGCCGTCGAGCGGAACGTACGGCGCGGCAAGGCAGGTGATTTTATTCATAAGCCCGTCGACGTCGCTGTTCGGATCGGTGCCGATGTAATTAAGATCGACAGTGGAAAAAGATTTGTATCTGCCTTTGCCGGGGTTGGTGCATAACGTGATGCATACGTTGGTCATTGCAAAATCGTAATTGCGTCCGAACAGTTTATCGCCGCTTTCAGACTGCGCGGTAAACGCGGCGCAGCCTATATCGGTTTCGGAAATGGATACGTCTATAAGTCCGCGTGTTATATGCTCGGTTATGTAGCCTATAAGCTGAGAATCGTTAGACGCTCCGCCCGATTCCAAAAACTCGTCGAAATAAAAGCCGCCTTTGACGGTCATGGAATATACCGAGCCTTCTTTGTTGTCGTTGTTGCGCTCGCGCAAGTGCGTCATGCTGTTTACGGCGCTTATCTCGTTGTGCCAAACGCCTAAAAACGTGAAGCCGAGTATGGCTATAACGCCTACGAGTCCCGCGAGTATGCCCGCAGTGATCTTTACCCAAAGTTTGACTTTGCGACGATTTTCTACGGTTGTTTGTGCTTGTTCGTCCATAAATTATCTCCCGAAAAATCAGTTTATGCGTTGTGCCGATATGCCCGATAAAGCATTTCGGTCAAACGCACGTCTTGAATTATACGCGCGTGAATACACGTTGTCAAGTAAATTGTTGATTAATCAATAAATTTTTTATTAAAAACGCGAATCTTGGGCGTGCGAAAATAATCTTTCGAGAAGGTAAATATCAATAAAAAACAACAAAAGCGCGATAAATATAAATAGAGGCAAAGAAATCGAAAAATCAAGCTTTGCTTGCGCGGTAAATATCAATAAAAAACAACAAAAGAGCGATAAATATAAATAAAGTGCAAAGAAATCGAAAAATCAAGCTTTGCTTGCGCGGTAAATATCAATAAAAAACAACAAAAGAGCGATAAATATAAATAAAGTGCAAAGAAATCGAAAAATCAAGCTTTGCTTGCTTGATTTAGGGTGCGGGTTTGTCGTATAATATATTCCGAACATATAGTATACATTGAGAGGAAATTATATCATGAACGCAAAGCAAATCAAATTTTACGAAACGGTGCACGGATTTTTTTCATCGGACATGGGCGCAAAGTCGATAGACAAGTATTTCGGCGCGATGCTCAAGCTCGACTATACCTCCGCCGAGGATCTTTGGGAGTACATGCTCACTTGCCGCGAGAAGGAGCTTTCGGACGGCGCGTTTACCAAGCTGTACGTAGATAAAGTGTTTTCGCTGTTCTTTGCGTCGAGCGCGTCGCGCACGCTCAAAACGATAGTCGACCGTCCCGTCATATCGAACGCGGTGTTCCGCTATTCGCCGTCGGTAACGGACGGCGAGCTGTTCGCACTTCCGATCAATCTTTTGGTCTCGAACAAAGCGGACATTGTAGACGGTATACTCAAGCTCGTTGCGAAAAACGAGGCGATGGGCGTTTCGTTCGGCGAGTACATGATAAAATTCCTCGACAGGTTCTTTATCGAAGTTATGAAGAAAAATACGCAGCGCAAAGTCGAGCTGAACCGTAAGCAATCGACGCTGTTGCTGTCGACGGTGCAAAAGGTCAAGGGCGACGAACGTGCAATGCTTGTTCAGCGCGTAAAAGAGGTTCAATAATGCCCGTAAACATTTCGGACAAACTGCCCGCATACGGTGCGCTCGAGCGTGAAAACGTGTTCGTAATGTCCACCGACCGCGCGTCGATGCAGGATATTCGTCCGCTCGAGATCGCGATACTCAATCTCATGCCCAACAAGATCGACACGGAAACGCAGCTTTTGCGGCTGATCGCAAATTCGCCGTTGCAGTCTAATATCTGCCTTTTGCACACGAAAAGCTACGATTCCAAAAATACTCCGATCGAGCATCTCAATGCGTTTTATCATACGCTCGACGAGGTTAAAGCCGCAAACGCGAAGTTCGACGGACTGATAATAACGGGCGCGCCCGTCGAAACGCTCGACTTTACCGACGTTGCGTATTGGAACGAATTGGTCGACGTTATGCGCTGGGCGGAGCATCACGTGTATTCCACGCTGTATATATGCTGGGCGGCGCAGGCGGGCGTGTTCTACCGCTACGGCATAGACAAGCGCGCGCTGCCGCGCAAGCTTTCGGGCATATTCGAGCATCGCGTGCTCGATAAGACCAACCCGCTTATGCGCGGGTTCGACGATGCGTTCCGCGCCCCGCACTCGCGTTATACCGAATCCGATTCGGCAGCAATGCACCGCGAACCCAAGCTTAAGGTCTTGGCGGAATCGGACGAGGCGGGCGCATACATTTGCTGTTCGGACGACTTGCGACACGTGTACGTGTTCGGTCACGGCGAGTACGATGCGGCGACATTGCACAACGAGTACATGCGCGATACTGCGAAAGGCTTGAGCGCAGATCCGCCGCGGCATTATTACGTGAACGATCGGATAGGCGCGATTCCGCCGCTGTCGTGGCGCGCGCACGAGTCGTTGCTCATAGGCAATTGGCTGAACTACTGCGTGTATCAAGCGACGCCGTACGATATAGGAAAGATAGAATAAATTAAGAATTAAAAATTCGGAATTAAGGCGGAGAACCGATGAGAGAAAGAGACAATTGCGGAGGACGCATAAATATGCGCAGAACAAAAATAGTATGCACGCTCGGTCCCGCGACCGACGACTACACCGTACTCAAGAACATGATCCGTGCGGGCATGAACGTGGCGCGGCTCAATTTTTCGCACAGCACTCACGACGAGCACCGCGCGCGTATGGACATGGTAAAGCGCGCCCGCGCCGAACTCGGCGTACCCGTCGCAATTCTTCTGGACACCAAAGGTCCGGAGATACGTATCAAAACGTTCAAAGACGGAAAAGCGGCGCTCAAAAAAGGCGATAAGTTTGTTTTGACCTCGCGCGATATCGTGGGCGACGCGCACGGCGTGTCGATCACTTACGACCGTTTGCCTAACTGCGTCGGCAAAGGCGACCGCATACTCGTAAACGACGGGTTGATAGAGCTTAAGGTTTCCGACGTCAATAAAACGGACGTAATAACGGTCGTGCAAAACAACGGCGCGTTGAGCGACAGAAAGAGTATAAACCTGCCCGACACCGAGATCGATATGCCGTATCTTTCGGACATAGATAAATCGGATATAGAGTTCGGTTTGGAGCAAGACGTAGATTATATAGCGATGTCGTTTGTGCGCGGCGTCGAGGACGTGCGCGCGGTAAAGCGTCTGCTCAACGCACACAACAAAAACGATGTGCAGCTCATTGCCAAAATAGAGAACCGTTCGGGCGTGAACGCCATCGGCGACATACTCGCAGAGTGCGACGGCGTTATGGTCGCGCGCGGCGATATGGGCGTCGAAATACCGTTCGAGGAATTGCCCGGTATCCAAAAGGACTTGATCTCGCGCTGCTACCGTCAGGGCAAAAAGGTCATAACCGCTACGCAAATGCTCGAGTCGATGATAAACAATCCGCGCCCGACGCGTGCGGAGATCTCCGACGTGGCGAACGCGATCTACGACGGCTCGTCGGCGATCATGCTCTCGGGCGAGACCGCCGCGGGCGCGTACCCCGTAGAAGCGGTGCGCACTATGGCGTCGATAGCGGAGTGCACCGAAAACGACATCAACTATAAAAAGCGTTTTCGCGCGCTCGAGCCGAGTATTCGCTCCGTAACGGACGCGGTCTCGCACTCGACGTGCGCCGCGGCGTTCGATCTCGACGCAAAAGCGATAATCGCGGTTTCGCAATCGGGCTATACCGCGCGCAAGGTTTCGCGTTTCCGCCCGTCCGCGCCCATAATAGCCGCTACCACATCCGAAAAAGCGTATCATCAGCTCGCCATGAACTGGGGCGTTGTTCCTACGTTGAGCGTCATGCAAGACAACTCCGACGATCTTTTCCGTCACGCTATGAACTGCGCCGTAAATACCGGCGTGGTGTCCGAGGGCGATCTCGTGGTGATAGCCGCCGGCGTTCCCGTAGGCGTTTCGGGTAATACCAACATCATGCGCATAGAGCACATAAAAGCTATCAACTGAGGAAATTGATACGCCGATAAATAAGAATTACAGTACAGCATATTACTTTTGTCATTCGGAGCGTCAAGAATCTCAACCATATATAGCCCTCTCCGTCGGAGAGATAAAGAACTCCGCGGCAATCAACAAATCAGCATTCGGCTGCGACGAGGTAACTTATGAACAACGAAAAACAGAGCATACTTATAGTAGAGGACGAACCGCAGATCTCGAGGTTTTTGGAGCTTGAGCTAAAGCACGAGAACTACGATACTACGGTATGCGCCGACGGACGTGCCGCGCTCGACGCCGCGCTCGCCCGTGATTTCGATCTTATAGTGCTCGACGTCATGCTGCCGGGGCTGAACGGCATAGAAGTCTTGCGGCGGCTGCGTCAGGAAAAGCAAACGCCCGTTATTATCCTTACCGCGCGCGATCAAGTGGTGGATAAAGTGACGGGGCTTGACATCGGCGCGGACGATTACATGACCAAGCCGTTCGCTATCGAAGAGCTTTTGGCGCGTATACGCAAGCACATAAAGCGCGCCGCGCTCGGCGATGCGGGCGTTATAGTGTGCGGCAAACTGTCGCTCAATTCGGACGCGCGCGTGGCAAGCTACGACGGTCACGCCGTGGACCTTACCAAAAAAGAATTCGATCTTCTCGAATACTTGCTCAAAAACAGAAATATCGTGGTCGGACGCGAAAAACTTCTCGACGCCGTTTGGGGGTTCGATTTTTACGGCAGTACCAACGTCGTCGATGTGTACGTGCGATACTTGCGTTCAAAAATAGACGACGTGTACGGTATCACGCTCATAGAGACCGTGCGCGGCGCGGGATATGTTATCAGATAATTAAGAATTCGGAATGAAGAATTAAGGATTAAAAGCCTGACGTTTTACCAATACTTGCGAGGTTTTAATATGAACGACAGCGGAACCGAAAACAAAGGTAAAAAAGACGAAATAAAGGAACGGGAAGAACCGACGCCTTCGAGCGTTACGTCCGCTCCCGTCGAGAATAAGGAGACCGTCGCCGATACTCTGCGCGAGATTAAGAGCGAGCGCGACGGCGTGGCGGTAAAGAAAAAGCGTAGCGCGGCAGACGTCGCACTGCGCGTTTTTTCGATTATTTTCTTTCCCGTAACGATTGTGGTTTTGCTTGTGCGCAGCATTTTCAAAAGGTTCAAGTTGGGCATTGCGGCAAAAGCTACCGTAATATTCGCGCTGTTGTTCGGGCTTATGATCATTTCGTACGTGGCGTTTATACTCGCGAGCATAGGCACGCTCGTGAGCCGCGGCGATCCGATAACGCAGAGCTATATGAACAGGCTTATAATCACGTCCGCAGTGCTTGTTATAGTGTTTATCGCGCTCGGATGCGTTATAGGGTATTTGAGCAGTCAGTATATAATGAGCCCCGTGCGTAAGATAACCGATCGCGTGCGCGAGATCTCCGATGAGAACATGTCGGCGCGGCTCGACCCGATAGAGACGCAGGACGAGTTGATGGAGCTTACCGCGCAGATAAACGAAATGCTTGCGTCGTTGCAAGAAGCGTTCGAGCGTCAGGAAAATTTCGTGTCCGACGCGTCGCACGAACTTAAAACACCGCTCGCCGTTATTGCGGGCTATTCAAATCTTTTGCGCAGATGGGGCAAGACCGATCCTCAGATATTGAACGAATCGGTAGAGGCTATCTCGCGCGAAAGCGAAAATATGAAACGCATAGTAGATCAGCTTTTGTGGCTCGCGAAGATAGGCAACTTCAAGCCGAACAATACTGTATTCAATCTGTACGAAACCGTCGAGGATATAGTCGACGGGTACAAAATGACAAATACAAAGCACGAGATAACGCTTTCGGGCGATCCGTCCGTAACGCTCAATACCGACAAGAACCTTATAACCGAGGCGGTGCGCACGCTCGTCGACAATGCAATAAAGTATACGCCGCCCGAAACAGGCATAATCCGTATAAATATAGTCGGGAACGACGACAGCGTAGAGCTTTCGATAGCCGACAACGGCATCGGCATAGACGAAAAGGATATAGGACATATTTTCGAGCGGTTTTACCGCTGCGATAAAGTTCGCGGCAGAGAAAAAGGTTCGAGCGGGCTTGGTCTGACCATTTGCAAGTCGATAGTGGAAATGCTCGGCGGCAATATATCCGTCGAGTCGAAAATAGGCACTGGCAGCGCGTTCAAGATAGTGCTCTATTGATACTTGCGCAATTCGCAATCGGCATAATAACGCAAATATCGCCATGACGTTCCGCATACAATCATGGTATGAAAACGTCGGAAACCATATTGTGCGCGGTCGCGGCTGTCGCGCTCGTCGCTATCATAGTCTGGGTGACGCGACTGAAAACTCGCGGGTTCACCAAGATACTGATAAACTCGCTCGCGGGCGGCGCGCTCATTTGCGGCTTGTCGGCGTTTAATATAATAGCGCTGCCGTTCAATCTGTTGAACGCGCTCATCGTGGGAATATTGGGACTGCCCGGCGCGGGCATAGTTATCGCCGCGGCATTCCTTTTGTAATTCGGAATTAAGAATTAAAAATTTTTTGATTTTATTCCTTTGGGTTCTTTACGGAATAGACGTAAGGAATAACCTTGATTCTTTTTTATAAGGTCGAGATTCTTCGGCACGCAAAAAAACTCGGAATGACAAAAGCAGTAGCCCCTTTTGTCGGCTACGCCGACATTTTCCCCAAGAGGGGACAACGGGAGTTTTGTGCGTGCAACGTCTCGTCTCCCCAATTGGGGGACAATCAAAGATTGTAACCTCGCATTCTTGATAGCCCAATCAGACGGTGCAAGTATTCGACTAATCAGCCTGTGGCTGCCGTGACAGAGGGGGCTATATGCGGAATACGGTATAAAGTATGCAATCATATTATAGCCGCATACGCGGCATTAAAGTTGAGATTCTTCGGCTGCGCCGCGGAATGACAAAAACGGACGGAACGGGCGTTGTTGTTTGCGCAGAAAAACAGCGGTCGGTATTTTTGTTGCGAACAAACGAGTAATAAGTTGACGTATTCGTCGGCGTGTGATAGAATATAGTCAAATACGATTATGAACCGTCAAGGCGGTTTAACGGAGCGCGGTATGGCAGGAAACGACAGATTTGTCAATCAGATTGCGGATATAAACGGCGATTACACCAAGTGGTATACGGACGTATGCCTCAAGGCGGAACTTTGCGATTACGGTCCGGTCAAGGGCACTATGATATTCCGTCCGTACGGGTACGCGATATGGGAGCTTATACAAGCCGAGGCGGACAAGCTGTTCAAGGCGCACGGCGTGTCCAATGCGTATTTCCCTATGCTCATACCGCAGTCGTTTTTGATGCGCGAAGCCGAACATGTGGAAGGGTTCGCGCCCGAAGTGGCGACGGTAACGCACGTCGGCGACGCGGAGCTTTCCGAAAAACTCGTACTGCGTCCCACTTCCGAAACCATAATCGGCAGCATGTACAGCAAATGGATAAGTTCGTATCGCGATCTTCCGCTCAAGCTCAATCAATGGGCAAACGTAGTGCGTTGGGAAAAAACGACGCGTCCGTTCTTGCGCACGAGCGAGTTCCTCTGGCAAGAGGGGCATACCGCGTTCGCTACGCCCGAGGAGGCGAGTGCGGACGCGTTCGAGATGATGGGCGTTTACAAACAGATAGCAAACGAGGTGTTGTGCCTGCCCGTGCTTTGCGGTCAAAAGTCGGAAAAGGAAAAGTTCGCGGGCGCGGTCGCCACGTACGGCATGGAAGCGATGATGAAGGACGGCAAGAGCTTGCAGTCCGGCACGACGCATTATCTCGGCGATAATTTCGCGCGCGCGTTCGACGTGAAGTTTTTGGATAAAGACGGTACGCACAAGTATGCTTATCAAGCGAGCTGGGGCATTTCCACGCGGCTCATCGGCGCGATAATCATGGCGCACGGCGACGAGCGCGGACTGTGTCTGCCGCCGCGCGTTGCGCCCGTTCAAGCCGTGGTCATACCGATCGGCGCGGCAAAAAATCCCGCAGCGGGCGAGCGCGCCGCCGCGCTCAAAGCGGAGCTTGCGGCTTGCGGTATGCGCGTTACGCTCGACGAGCGCGACTGCTCGCCCGGCTTCAAGTTCAATCATTGGGAGCTGCGCGGCGTGCCCGTGCGCGTCGAGATAGGCGCGCGCGACATCGACGCCGGCGTTATGACTGTTTGCCGCAGAGACACGGGCGAAAAGTTCACTATGCCGCTCGAGGATGCGGGCACTCGCATATCCGCGCTGCTTACCGAGATCGCAAACAATATGTTCAAAAAAGCGAGCGACTTTACCGCGGCGCACATAGTCCGCGCGGATAACCTCGCCGATATGGAAAAAGCGCTCGACGGCGGCAACTTCTGCGACAGCTATTGGTGCGGCGACCGCGAGTGTGAAGATAAGATAAAACAGCTTTATTCGGCAAGCTCGCGCGTGATGCACGAGGATCAGTCCGACGTGTCTAAGCACAAATGCGTATGCTGCGGCAAAAAAGCAAAGCGCAGAATTTATTTCGCGAGAGCGTATTGATATTATTTTGTGCGGAAAAAATGCAATATAAAAGCGCGGTTATTGCCGCGCTTTTGCTTTTTTATATGTGTTGGAATTTGCCGTCCTTTTTATGCACGACGAGCTGAGCGTGCAAGCGTCTTGCGAGGTCTTTCGCTATCATGAGCGCTTCCTGTTTGGTGGAAAGCCTGCGGTACGCTCTGTCGGTATCCGTGCGCAAGATCACCCAATTGTTTTTTACGCGATCGAATTTGAGCGTAACTTTTATAGCCGACGTTTCGTCGCCGTAATCGTCGTAGTATTCGTCGTATTCGTCCTCGGCGGAAGGCGAGTCGGTTTTTACCGCCGCGGTCTGCTTTTCTGCGCGCTCGGTTTCCTTTGCCGCAGTTTTGCGCTGTTCTACGCGTTCCGTTTTTTCGGTTTTTTCCGCGGTCGACGCGTTGCGCGTTGCGGCGAGCTGCTGCTGCAAAGCTTGCGCCTTGATTTGCGAGTTTTCCGCTTTGAGCAGGTTGATCTCGCTTTCTTTGTCTTTGATCGTGCGTTCGAGCTTTTCGATTTTTTCGCTTGCGGATTTGTCTGCGCCGTCGGCGTTGCCGTTTTCGGCATCACGGAGTTTTTGCTCGAGTTCGGCAATGGCGCGCTGTTTGGCGTCGAGTTCGTCGTTTAGCTCGTCTACGGTCGCTGTGAGACCGGCTATTCTCGCATCAAGCGCGCTCGTGTCGGTCGGCGCGGTATCCGAATAGTCCGAGTCGGATGCGGACGCTTGCGCGGCGAGCTGTTCTTCGAGTTCGTCTATACGCGCTTGTTTTTGCTCGAGCTCGGTTATCAGCGCGGAGCTGTCGAGTTCCGCGCCGCTTACGGCGTTTGCCGCTTTTGCGTTTTCCGCCTGAAGCTTTTTGATCTTGCTCTTGAGCACGCACGCGCGAACGATCGCGGCGATAACGGTTATGAAAAACAGCAACGCCAAGCCTAATGCGGCAAGCAATAAAACGGGCGCGTAGTCTGTCACCCAAGCCCCGAATATTTCGATTATCTTATCGTTGAAAGAAACCATGCCCGATTCTCCTTATTCCATGGATTATCACATATAATACCATATAATACGGCGTTTGTCAATACGTAACGCTCCAATTTGCGCATAATTGTTGACAATCTCGGATAAATGTAATATTATAATGAGGTAAAAGAACAGCCGAATAAGTTTGTGCGGCGCGCTTGCCTGCGATTTCCGCGAATATGCGCGCGTAAGTTATTGCGGTTTTCAAAAAGTTGTTTTAATAAAAATCTCGGAGTAAACAAATGAACAGGATAATATCGTCGGAGAGCGTCACCGAAGGACACCCCGATAAAGTTTGCGACTATATTGCCGACTCGATACTCGACGCGGCGCTCGAAAAGGATGACAGGTCGCGCATTGCTTGCGAGGTGTGTTGCGCAAAAGGTCTTGCCGTAGTTCTCGGCGAGTTCGATACGAAAAGCGATTTCATAGACGTTCAGGCTATTGCGCGCGGCGCGATAGCCGAGGTAGGGTATACCGATCCCGCGCTCGGTTTCGATCATAACACGTGCGCGGTGCTGAACTGCATAAACGGGCAGTCGCCCGATATTTCGCGCGGGGTCATAAGTTCGCTCGAACAGCGCGCGGGCGCGGCGGACAAGCTCGACGAGGCGGGTGCGGGAGATCAGGGCATGATGTTCGGTTACGCGTGTTCGGAGACCGAGGAGTTTATGCCCATGCCCATTACGCTCGCGCATAAGCTGACGTTTGCTCTTTCCGCTGCGCGCAAGAGCGGCGAACTCGGGTTTTTGCGCCCCGACGGCAAAGCCATGGTGTCGCTCGTTTACGAGAACGGCGCGCCCGTGCGCGTCGGTACGGTAGTCGTATCGTCGCAACATTCGGAAGACGTTTCGGACAAGACGCTTAAAGACGGGATTATCGAATGCGTGATCAAACGCGCGATTCCGAGCGTACTCATGAAAGATACGGAAATTTTGATCAACCCGACGGGTCGGTTCGTAGTGGGCGGACCCGCGGGCGACACGGGCGTTACCGGACGCAAGATAATCGTCGACACGTACGGCGGCGCCGTGCCGCACGGCGGCGGTGCGTTCTCGGGCAAGGACGCGAGCAAGGTCGACCGTTCCGCGGCGTACTATGCGCGATACGTCTGCAAAAATCTCGTTGCGGCGGGGCTTTGCGAGCGCGTGATGCTTCAGGTCGGGTACGCCATAGGCAAAGCTCGACCGGTCTCGCTTTTTGCCGATACGTTCGGCACGGGCGACGACAAGCGCGTGCTCGACGCGGTAAAACGCGTGTTCGACTTCCGCCCCGCGGCGATCATCGAAAAGCTCGGGCTGCGCAAGCCGATCTACAAAAGTACGACGAACTACGGGCACTTCGGGCGCGCGGGCTTGCCTTGGGAAGTTTGCGACGCCGTTGAAAGATTGAAGGCAGAATACTGATTTGGAACGGCTGGCGGGTTCTATCGAGGATATACGTTTTCGCAACGACGAGAACGGGTGGACGGTGCTCACTGTAGACGCCGACGGCACGCCCGTGACGGCGGCGGGGAATTTGCCGCCCGTAACGCCCGGCGATTGCGTGGAACTCGAGGGCGAATTTGTCATACATCCACGGTTCGGAACGCAGTTTAAGGTGGTTCATGCCGCGGTAACTCAGCCGAAAACGGAATACGGTATAATCAAGTTTCTCGCCTCGGGACTTATAGAGGGCTGCGGCGAAAAGACTGCCGTGCGGATAGTGGAAAAGTTCGGTACGGCGGCGATAGATGTTTTGGAAAAAGAACCGTTGCGGCTTGCCGAGGTCAAAGGCATCAGCAAGGCGAAAGCCGAGCGTATAGCGCGCTCTTTCGAGAAAATGCGGTACGAGCGCGAAGCCGTTATGTTTTTGGCGAGCTACGGGATAACTATCGGGCTTGCAATGAAACTGTACGAAAACTACGGCGCGGCGACCGTGTCGGTAGTCAAGCAAAACCCGTACATACTCGTCGAGGATGTGGAAGGCGTCGGTTTTTTGACGGCGGATAAGATAGCGCGCTCGATAGGCGTTGCCGAGGATTCGGAGTTTCGTTTGCGCGCAGGGCTTAACTATGCGTTGAAATCGGCATGCGAACGCGAGGGCAATACGTATTTGCCGCGCGAACGGCTTTTCGACGAGGCGCGAAAACTGCTGAATACGAACGACGTCGAACGGCTTGCCGCCGCGCTCGAGAATCTGCTCGTAGAGCGCAAGGTCGTGGCGCACGGCGACGGAATAATGAACGCATACTATTACCGTACCGAGCGTGCCGCGGCTGTCAAGCTCGTAAAGCGCGTGGACGAGGCGGGCGCGCCGCTTTCGACCGGCGCGGTGTCGGATATAATAGACAGGTTCGAGAAAACTCATTCGATAACCTTGCACGAAAAGCAGCGCGAAGCAGTCGATCGCGCGGTGCGCAGCGGGGTATCGGTCATAACGGGCGGACCCGGAACCGGCAAGACCACCATAATAAACTGTATTCTGTTCGTGCTCGACGCATTTAACGAAAAATGCTCGCTGCTCGCGCCTACGGGCAGAGCGGCAAAGCGCATAACCGAGGGCTGCGGCAGAGAAGCGTCCACCATTCACCGTGCGCTGATGGGGCTTGACGAGGGCGAAAAGCTCGATACGGGCGCGGTCATAGTCGACGAGTTTTCCATGGTGGATATTTTTCTGTTCAAAATGCTGCTCGAGGCGTTGTGCGTCGGTGCGAAACTCGTGATTGTCGGCGATGCGGATCAGCTTCCGTCTGTAGGAGCGGGCAACGTTTTGCGCGATCTCATAGACAGCGGGCTTGTTCCGGTGACGCGACTCGGGTTTGTGTACCGTCAGTCGCAAACGAGCCGTATAGCGCTTGCGGCGCACAAGATAAATGCGGGAGAAATGCCCGAACTTACGGCGCGTGACGGGGACTTTTTCTTTTTCAAGCAGCGCACGCCCGAGAGCGTTGCGGATATGACGGTAGAGCTTGCCACAAAACGCATCACCGATTTTTGCGGCATAGACCCGTCGCGCATACAGGTTATAGCCGCGCTGAAAAACGGCGTTGCGGGCGTGAACAGGCTCAACGCGCGCTTGCAAGCCGCGCTCAACGGCGACTCGTCGAAGCGCGTGACGGTGGGCGACATCACGTTTGCCGAGGGCGACAGGGTCATGCACACCGTCAATAATTACGAACTCGGCTGGACGCGCGGTTCTGTCGACGGCGAGGGCGTTTTTAACGGCGACATCGGGAACATAGTGTTCGTGACGGGCGCAGGCGATATAGAAGTGGAGTTCGAGGACGGACGGCGCGTAATGTATTCGGGCGATACGCGCAAGCAGCTCATACTCTCGTATGCCGTGACGGTGCATAAAAGTCAGGGCTGCGAGTTCGACGCGGTGGTCATGCCCGTGGTTGCGGGCGCGCCCGTCATGATGACGCGCAACCTTTTGTACACCGCGATTACGCGAGCTAAAAAAATGGCTGTGCTTGTCGGCGACGATTACAACATAAAGCGCATGGTAGAAAACAATTACGTGGCGGAGAGATTTTCGGCAATGAAGGATTTTATAGCCGAAGCCGAAGCGGACATGACCAAGCTGTTCGCGTCCGAGTCGGCCGATTAAATCGGACGATCCCAAAGAGCGACGGACATGCCGTATCGACAATCGAGAAACGGAGAGAACAATGGGTATCACGTACGATAAAAAAATATTGATAATACTGCGCGCGGCGCTCATAGTTTTGGGAGGCGTCATAGGCGGAGTTTGCGTTTGGCAGTACTTCGAGTATTACCCGATAATAAAACGCGAGTTTCAAATAATGGTTATCGTAGTGTCCGCGCTCGCGCTCGCCGCGCTTTTGGGGCTTTCGGCAAAAGCGTTTTATCGGTTCGGCTCGAGCGTAAAGGCGAGCGTGGGGAACGTCGCCGACGACCTCGGCGCAAACGGAATTACCGCGGTGGCGCTCGCGCCGGTCGCGGCGGCGGCAGTCGCGTACTTGCTCGATCGCATATTGCTATACTATAACGTGATAACGTCGGTGCGGATCATTGCCGACGTTGTGACCGCGCTCGCGGCGACGGGTATTTTCGCGTGCGCTTTTACCAAATGGATCTCCGCGCCGAGTCCCGATCTCGGCGCAGTGAAAAAACGAGAGGCGGTCGGGTATCTTTTGACCGCGGATTGCTTTACCGACGACAGAGTGTTCGTCGCCGCAGACGTTTTGAACAATGTGTGCGCGGCGGACGGCGTGTTCGAGGCGGTTACGAGACTGTACGACGAGGCGGCGGCAATACGGTTGAAACGCGTAGCCGAAAGCGGCAAAGTCAAGTTTGTTAAAGCGAGCAAATGCTTTACGAATGCGGACGAATATGCAGCGGCGGAAAAAAACGCGGCGGAGCGCAAACGGCTCAAGACGGTCGGATTCGTCGGCGCGGACGTCGGTATTGAAAACTTTTCGATAAATAATCGATAATATAATATTCGCATAAGAATCAGCGGCTGTCGCCGCATTAAAGTCGAGATTCTTCGGCACGCAAAAAATGCTCGGAATGACAAAAAACGGGCGGTGCGGTTGTTGTTTGGGCGGAATAAACGGGCAAGGTTTATGTTCATTAACGCGAAATATATCGACCGTGTATTTTCAATGTATTTGCGAAATGTAAAAAACAAGCTACGCTTGTTGACAAAATATAAGAATTGATATATAATAAGGTCGGAGTAAATCAGCGGAGACGCAATTGGAAAAAACCGATAAATACGAAGGCATTATACAGAGCATACTCAATCCCGCCGACGCGTTCGTCTCGGCGCAAGAGTTCATGCTTGTATTGATGTTTTTACCGTACTGTGCGGAGCACGGCAAACTTGTTACGGCGTTTATGCCGCTCTCTATGCTCGCGCCGATCACGTTTATGCCGCTCGTATACTCTGTATTGCACCGTTTCGATACGTTGTTGTTCGGGCGGTATCACTTGGTGATGCCGCTGTCCGCGTTTCTGTCCGCGCCGTTTTTCGTATTGACGTTTTCGGCGCGCGGCGCGGGCGCATCGGCGGCGTGCGCGATATTTTTCGGGCTGTTCTTTTTCGTTTTGTTCTCGCTCGTGTACAAGTATTGCGCGTTTTCCGTACGCGTGCGACTTTACGGCGGCGGCGTTAAAAGCCCGTCGCTTGCGTATATGTGCTTTTTTACGGCGGGTGCGGCGGCTGCCGTCGCTTGCATATTCGGGTTTCGGCATTACGATCCGAGCACGGCGTTCGTAAACAGCGCATACGTAATATCCGCGGCGCAAGTCATTCTCGCCATAGCGCAGTATCTCACGACTTTTTACGGTATACCGCGTTTGGGCGGACGGCGCGTGCAGTCGGTCAAATCCGTTTTCCGTTTGTTCTATACGGGGCTGAACGGGCGGACGTACGGCTCGTCGCTGTTGTTTATGTCGGCGTTTGCGATACAGCTTATGCTCGTTGCGTATCTCGCGGTCGTAAGAACGTCGCCTGTGTACGGCGCGGTCGCCGCGACTGCGGCGTGCGCTGCGTTTGTGATAGCGGCATGGGTGTGTCGGTTCAAGGCGAACGCGCGCAGCGTGTGGCTGTCGGTGGCGCAGTTCCTGTTTATTTCGGCAAGCGGCGCGCTTTGCATAACGGCGTTGTTCGTCGATGCGGGCGAAGCGGTAAACGCGATATTGCCCGCGCTTGCCGCGGCGCTGTCCGGCGCGGGCGCGGCTGTCGCGGTGCGGCAGACGCAATTGCGGTTCTTGACGGTGGGTAAGCGTCAAACTCACGGAATAGTGTTTCTGCTCGTAAACATTACGGCTTGCGCGGCGATCGCCGTCGGGTTCGCTGCCGTATCGGCGGTTGCGTTTACCGATTTCGGCGTTATACCAGCGGCGTGCGCGTTCGGAGCGAGCGCGTGCTTGGGTATTGCGGCGCTGGCTACGGCGCAGCGCGCGAGGGTAGCCGCGGAATATGTGCCCGCGCCGAGCTACGAGTACGATGTCGGCGATGCCGCGGCTTGCGCTGCGGACGCTACGGATATCGAAAATACGTCTATTCTTCCCGACGACGATCGGGATAATACATAAGGAGATCATTTATGAAAACGGACATCGAAATCGCCTACGAGGCAAAGCCTCAACCGATCGAAAAGATCGCCGCCAAGCTCGGTATAAAGAATTTGTACCGCTACGGCGACCACGTTGCAAAGGTCGCGCCCGCCGATTCGCCCAAAGCCAAGATCGTTCTCGTTACGGCTATCAATCCTACGCCTGCGGGCGAGGGCAAGTCTACGGTGTCGATAGGGCTTGCGGACGGGCTTAACCGCATAGGCAAGAATACGGCGCTCGCGCTCCGCGAGCCGTCGCTCGGTCCCGTTTTCGGCATGAAGGGCGGCGCGACGGGCGGCGGCATGGCGCAGATAATCCCTATGGACGACATCAACCTGCACTTCACGGGCGATCTGCATGCCATAACCGCGGCGAACAATCTGCTGTGTTCCATGATAGACAACAGCATATACTTCGGCAATCCGCTGCACATAGCGAAGGTCACGTTCAACCGTTGCATGGACTGCAACGATCGCGCGCTTCGCTCGATAATAGTCGGCATGCCCGGCAATGCGCGCGAGGATTGCTTTAACATAACCGCGGCGTCCGAGATAATGGCGACGCTCTGCCTCGCGTCCGACTTCGAGGACCTCAAGGTGCGGCTCGGCAGGATCATCATCGGCTATGATTACGACGGCAAACCCGTTACGGCGGGCGAGCTGGAAGCCAACAACGCAATGGCGGTATTGCTCAAGGACGCGGCAAAACCCAATCTCGTCCAAACGCTCGAGGGTACGCCCGCGTTCGTGCACGGCGGTCCGTTCGCCAACATCGCGCACGGCTGTAACTCCGTTATTGCCACGAAGACCGCGGCAAGCTATGCCGACTATGTTGTGACCGAAGCAGGTTTCGGCGCCGACCTCGGCGCGGAAAAGTTCTATGACGTCAAGTGCCGCACTTCCGGCATCGTTCCGAGCTGCACCGTGCTCGTCGCGACGATACGCGCGCTCAAGTACGGCGGTAACGGCGATCTCGTTGCCGGACTCGGCAATCTCGAAAAGCACATTCAAAACATTATAAACGTGTTCGGTCAAAACCTCGTTGTAGCCATCAACAGATTTACAGACGATACTCAAGCCGAGATCGATACCGTTTCCGCGGCATGCAAAAAGCTTGGCGCAAACGCCGTGCTGTGCGAGTGCTGGGCAAAAGGCGGCGCGGGCGCGGAAAAGCTCGCCGAGGCGGTCGTCAAAGCCGCGAGCGGCAAAGCCAAACTCACGTTCGCTTACGACGACGGCGATACTTTGATCGAAAAGACCGAAAAAGTCGCGACGAAGATATACGGCGCATCGAACGTAGTGTGGACGAACAAGGCGAAAAAGAGCCTCGAAAAAATGCTGCCGCTCGGCGTTGACAAACTTCCGATCTGCATTGCCAAAACGCAATACTCGCTGTCCGACGATCCCAAAAAGCTCGGACGTCCCGAGGGCTTTACCGTTACCGTTCGCGACGTACAGTACCGCGCGGGCGCGGGCTTTGCCGTAGTGGTAGCCGGAGATATTCTGCTCATGCCCGGGCTTTCGCGCAAGCCGAACGCAGTAGGTATGAAAATCGAAAACGGCAAGATTTCGGGCTTGTTTTAATCGCTCGAAGTTTCGAGCGTGAATGAGCGACAGCAAAAGATATTTGCTTAATAACGATACAAGGAACGATTGTATGGATAATAAAGACATAACTCCGTCCAACTTTATCGAGGACGTTATAGCGCAAGACATCGCGAGCGGGCGCATTACCGCGCCCGTGATGCGATTCCCGCCCGAACCGAACGGAAGACTGCATATAGGTCATGCCAAAGCCGCGTGTTTCAATTTTTCCACTGCCGCTAAGTTCGGCGGCAAGTGCAATCTGCGCTTTGACGACACCAATCCCGTAAAGGAAGATGCGGACTTTTGCGATCAGATCGAACGCGATATACGCTGGCTCGGGTTCGAGCCTGCCGGCGTGTTCTATGCGTCCGAATATTTCGAGTTTATGCGCGACTGCGCGGTAGATCTTCTCAAGCGCGGACTTGCTTACGTGGACGACGCCGCGCCCGACGAGATACGCGCTATGCGCGGCACGCTCACGTCGCCCGGCGTCAACAGCCCGTCGCGGTCGAGGTCTGTCAAAGAGAATCTCGCGCTGTTCGACAAGATGCAGCGAGGCGACGTGCCCGACGGCGGCATGGTGGTGCGAGCGAAGATAGACATGAGTTCGCCCAATATGAACATGCGCGATCCCGTGATATACAGAGTTTTGCACGCGCCGCATCATCGCACGGGCGATAAGTGGTGCATCTATCCCATGTACGATTTCGCGCACCCGATCGAGGATGCGGTGGAGCACATAACGCACTCGTGCTGTTCGCTCGAGTTCGAGGATCACAGACCGCTTTACGATTGGGTAATCGCCAACTGTCCCGTGCCGAGCAAGCCGCGTCAGCTCGAGTTTGCGCGGCTCAATATCACCGATACGGTGATGAGCAAGCGTTACTTAAAGCAGCTCGTGGATTGCGGTGCGGCGGACGGCTGGGACGATCCGCGCATGCCCACGCTTTCGGGTTTGCGTAGGCGCGGTGTGCCGGCGCACGCGATCGTTGCGTTCTGCAACGAAGTGGGGCTTGCCAAGTCCGTGAGCACTGTCGATGCGGCGCAGTTTTACGACTGCGTGAGAGACGAACTCAACGCCACGGCGAAGCGATATATGGTCGTGCCCGATCCCGTGGAACTCGATATAATCAATCTCGATAAAGATTACGAACAGATCATAGAAGTTACCGAGGGCGGAGAGTATGCAGTGCCGCACCGCACCGCGACCGATCCCGAAACGTCCGCTACGCCGATTGTGACGCGTAAAATGCGGCTTTCGCCTCGGCTTTATATCAACCGCGAAGATTTTATGGCAGATCCGCCCAAAGGGTATCATCGTTTGGTTCCGAACGGGCTTGCGCGGCTCAAGGGCGCGTTCATAATCCGATGCGTCGGGTTCGATACGGACGAGAACGGCAATGTAACAAAGATACGCGCGGAAAAAACCGACGAGGTAAAAGCGAAAGGCGTTCTGCAATGGATAGACCGCGATACCGCCGTCGATATAACGATAAACCGCTTATGCGCGCTCGTGCCAGACGGCGACGGAAATACGGAATTTTCCGAACGCATAAACCGCGATTCGCTCGTCAGATGTTCTGCCAAAGCCGAGCGCGGCGTTTCGGATCTGCCCGCCGGCGAGGCGGTTCAGTTCTTTCGCATCGGGTATTTCGCGCGAGACAGCAAAGACGAAAACGCGTTCAATTGCACGGTCGAGTTGAAATCGTCGTACAAGGGAATAAAGAATTAAGCATCAAGGAGACGTATCATGAAACTTCTCGTTACAGGCGGATCGGGATTTATAGGCAAGGCGTTCGTAAAAGCGTACCGCGGCGCGTTTGATATTACCGCGCCTACGCACGCTCAAATGAACCTTTCGGACGTGCGCGCCATCGACAAGTATTTCAAGGCGCACAGACCGGACGCAGTGGTCCATCTTGCCGGCGTCGCGGAAAAGGCGACGGGCGCGGCGCTCGAAGCCGACGATCTTATAATGTTCAAGAACATACAGTACATGTCGATCGTGTACGGAGTCAAAAAGCTCGTTATCATAGGCTCGGGCGCGGAGTTCGACCGCAGCCGCCCTATATCTAACATAAGCGAGAGCGCGATAGGCGAGCTTGTGCCGACCGACGGGTACGGATTGGGTAAGTATTTGATCCATGCGCTTGCGCAAAAGGATAAGATAACTACCGAACTCAGGATTTTCGACGTTTTCGGCGCGGGCGGCAAAGGCGTTATCGACAAGATCGTCGCGGCGGGCGCAAAACGCAAAAAGCAGATAACGCTCGCGCGCGACCGCGTGGTCAGCGCGATATATATCGACGACGCGGTAAAAGTTATAGGCGAAGTAATAAAACGGGATATTCCCAAAGGCGATTACAATCTCGTCGCCGCAGAGCCTGTGAGCTATCTCGATATAGCCAAGTCGGTCAAGCGCGCGGTGCGTAAGGAAGGCGGAGATATAGAGATAGTCGTTAAAAAAGACGGGCAAGACCTCGAATATACCGCGTCCAACGCAAAGCTTTGCTCGGCGCTGCCCGTAAAATTGAGCGCGGTATCGGCGAGCGTCAAAAAGCTTTACGAGCAAATAAAATACAAATAATATAAAAATACATATCTACACGAGGCGATATAATATCATGAAGCTTACAAGCGAACAATTGCGCAATAAATGGATGAAGTTCTTTTCCGACCGCGGGCATACGCCCATATCGAGCGCGTCGCTCATTCCCGAAAACGACCCGACAGTGTTGTTTACAACCGCAGGTATGCACCCGCTCGTGCCGTACCTTTTGGGTCAGCCGCATCCGTGCGGCAAACGTTTGTGCGACACGCAAAAGTGCGTGCGTACGGGCGACATCGACGAAGTCGGCGATGCTACGCACTGCACGTTTTTCGAGATGCTCGGTAATTGGAGTCTCGGCGATTATTTCAAGGACGAGATGGTGCCGTGGAGCTACGAGTTTTTGACGAAAGAACTCGGGCTTGATTCCGACAGACTCGCCGTGACGGTGTTCGAGGGCGACAGCGATTGCCCGCGCGACACAAAGACCGCCGCGCTTTGGGAAAAGTGCGGGATAAAGAAAGAAAACATTTTCTATCTCGGCAAAAAACATAACTGGTGGGGACCCGCGGGACAGACCGGTCCGTGCGGATCGGACACCGAGATGTTCGTCGATACGGGCAAGCCGAAGTGCTCGCCCGAGTGCTCGCCCGCATGCGACTGCGGCAAGTACGTAGAAATCTGGAACGATGTGTTTATGGAGTTCAACAAGAACGCCGACGGTTCGTTCAGTCCGCTCAAGCAAAAGAACGTTGACACGGGAATGGGTTTCGAGCGCGCGCTTATGAACGTGAACGGACTGAAGTCCGTCTACGATACCGACGTGTTTATGCCTATCGTCGATAAGATAAAAGAGCTGTCCGGAACGGGCGCGGACAATGCCGCGGAAGAGACTTTGCGCGCGGTGCGCGTCGTTGCCGACCATATACGCACTTCTACGTTTATCATAGGCGACGAACGCGGCGTTACGCCGTCAAACGTCGATCAGGGCTATATCTTGCGCAGGCTTCTGCGTCGCGCGATTCGGTTCGGGGCTACGATCGGTTTGAAGCCGGGCGACTACTCCGCCGTAGCGAATACCGTGGTCGATATTTACAAAGACGTTTATCCCGAGCTTGCCGCCGCGCGCGAAAAGATCAAAACGGAGATCGACGAAGAGCAAGCGCGGTTCGAGCGCACGCTCGAAAACGGCATCAAGGAGTTCGAGAAGCTCTGCAAGTACGTTCAAGGCGATACGATACCCGGGAAATCGGCGTTCAGGCTTTACGACACGTACGGATTCCCGCTCGAAATGACTGTTGAAATGGCGCGCGAGCGCGGGTTCAAAGTCGATATCGACGGGTTTAACAAACGGTTCGAGGAACACCGCAATCTGTCGCACGCGGGCGCGGAACAGCGATTCAAGGGCGGGCTTGCCGATACGGGCGAGCTTACGGCGCGGCTTCACACCGCCACGCATCTCATGCACAAGGCGCTCAAAGACGTGCTCAACGACCCCAATGTCAATCAGCGCGGTTCCAACATCACGCCCGAGCGATTGAGGTTCGACTTCTCGTTCGGCAGAGCCATGACTCCCGAAGAGGTCAAAGCCGTTGAGGACAAGGTGAACGAGGCTATTGCCGCAAACGCAGAAATAACTTGCGAGGAAATGACAGTCGAAGACGCCAAGGCTGCGGGCGCGGTCGGGTTGTTTGCGTCCAAATACGGCGAAAAAGTCAAAGTATACACCATGGGCAAGTTCAGTAAAGAGATTTGCGGCGGACCGCATGCGGCGCGCACGGGCGAGCTTGGGCATTTCCGCATAGTAAAAGAGCAGAGCAGTTCGGCCGGCGTTCGCCGAATAAAAGCAGTGCTGGAGTAATTGAGAATTAAAATTAAGAATTTGGATTTTGGCGCCTGCGGCGCATTAGGTCGATTCTTCGGTACGCAAAAAAATTTCTATACTTGCACACTCGATCAAGCAATACACGATATCAACCAATCAGCCTAAGGCTGTAATAAAGGCACGAATATGAACAGAAACGAAATCGAAACCAAGTGGCAAAAAAAATGGCGCGAAAGCGGCATAGATACGTTCGATGCAAAAGCGGACGGTGAAAAATGCTATGTGCTCGAAATGCTGCCGTACCCGTCGGGTGCGAAATTGCACATGGGGCATTGGTACAATTACGGGCTTGCCGATTCGTATGCGCGGTTCATGCGCATGAACGGCAAAAACGTGTTTCAGCCGATGGGGTTCGACGCGTTCGGTCTGCCCGCCGAGAACTATGCGATCAAAACGGGCGTGCATCCCAAGGACAGCACGGACGCGAACATAGAGACTATGGAGCGGCAATTGCGAGACATGGGCACAATGGTCGATTGGTCGCACGAGTTCCGCACATGCGCGCCCGATTATTACAAATGGACGCAATGGCTGTTTTTGCAGCTTTATAAAAACGGACTTGCGTATCAAAAGAAAGCGCCTGTCAATTTCTGCCCGTCGTGTCAGACCGTCATAGCAAACGAACAGGTTGTAGACGGCAAGTGCGAGCGATGCAAGACCGAAGTTGTGCACAAAGAAATGACGCAGTGGTTCTTTAAGATAACCGACTATGCCGAGCGGCTGCTGTCGGGGCTTGACTCGCTCGATTGGCCCGAAAAGACAAAGACCATGCAGCGCAATTGGATAGGCAAGTCGGTCGGCGGCGAAGTGGTGTTCGATCTCGAAAAGCCCAACGGCGATATTAAAAATATCACGGTGTTCACGACGCGCGCGGATACTTTATACGGCGTGAGCTATGTTGTTCTCGCACCCGAGCATCCGTATGTTCCCGCGCTCACCGTGCCGAAACAAAAAGCCTCCGTCGAAAAGTATATCGCGGACGCCGCAAAGCGCACTGAGATAGAGCGCACTTCGGCGACCAAGGAAAAGACGGGCGTGTTCACGGGCAGTTATTGCATCAATCCCGTAAACGGCGAGCGCGTTCCCGTATATATCGCGGACTACTGCCTGTCCACTTACGGCACGGGCGCGGTCATGGGCGTTGCGGCGCACGACACGCGCGACTACGCCTTTGCGCTCAAGAACAAACTCGAGATCAAGCGCGTTATAAAAGGCGCAACCGCCGAAACAGACGATTGTTTGCCGTTCACCGAGTACGGCATTATGACCGACAGCGGCGAATTTACGGGCATGCCGAGCGCGGAAGGCAAGATTGCCGTGCTCGAAAAACTCGAAAAGTCCGGACACGGCGGAAAAAAGATAAACTATCGCATGCGCGATTGGTCTGTGTCGCGTCAAAGATATTGGGGCGCGCCCATTCCGATGATATATTGCGAGCATTGCGGCGCAGTGCCCGTGCCCGAAAAGGATCTGCCCGTGCAGCTTCCGTACGGCGTCAATTTCACGCCCGACGGCAAATCGCCGCTCGCGCGCTGTCCGGAGTTTGTCGAGACGGTATGTCCGATCTGCGGCAAGCCCGCCCGCCGCGAGACCGATACGCTCGATACTTTCGTGTGCTCGTCGTGGTACTATCTGCGTTATCCGGACGCGCACAATTCCGACGCGCCGTTCGATAAGACTACGGTCAATAAAATGCTGCCCGTCGATTGTTATGTCGGCGGAGCGGAGCATGCTTGCACGCACTTGCTGTATTCGCGGTTCATAACAAAGGTGTTGCACGATCTCGGGCATTTGGAGTTTGAAGAGCCGTTCAAGCGGCTCGTGCACCAAGGCGTCATTCTCGGTCCGGACGGGTACAGAATGAGTAAATCACGCGGCAACGTCATTTCCGCAGACCCGCTTATAGAAAAGTACGGCTCTGACGCGTTGCGGTTGTATTTGATGTTCGGGTTCGATTATACCGAAGGCGGTCCGTGGTCGGACGGCGGCATAGCGTCGTGCGCAAAGTTTATGGACAGAGTGGAACGGCTTGTAATGGAAGTAAAGGACGAGACGTCGAACGCCGCCGCAGACAGCAAGCTCGATTACGATATTAACTATTGCGTCAAGCAGGTGCGCGCCGATATACCCGAATTCGGGTTTAACACCGCCGTCGCGCGGTGCATGGAGCTTGTGAACGCGATGTACCGTTACCGCGGCGAAAAGAACTTTTCGGCTGCGTACCTCAAAGCCGCGCTCGAAACGCTCGTCAGAGTAATGGCTCCGCTCGCGCCGCATTTTTGCGAAGAACTCAACGAACTGATGGGCGGAACCGAGTCGTTGTTTACGCAGAGTTATCCCGTATGCGACGAAAGCAAGCTTGTTAAAGCGACCGTCGAATACGCCGTTCAGCTCAATTCCAAAATAAAATGCAAAGTGGTATTGCCGAGCGGGTTGCCCGTGCCGGAGCTTCAAAAGCTCGCGTTGGACGATTCGGACGTAAAAGCCGCGCTCGAGGGAAGGACGCCCAAAAAGATAATAGTTATTCCCGAACGGCTGATAAACATAATAATATAATTAAGGATTCGGAATTATCGGGCGGCTTCGCCGCGTTAAGGACGAGATTTTCGGCGCGCAGAAAATGGCGCAGAATAGCCTGCGGTTGCCGCGTAGGACAATAACTGTCGGGACGGGTATTGCTGTTTGCGTAGTATAAACAGCTGTGCGCGTTAGCGCGTTTTGCGCGTGCCGAAGAATCAATCCTAAAAAAACCATATAACCATTATAACCTTATATTTTTAACGGAGGCACGGTCTATATATGAAAATTTTGGTCACCGGCGGTGCGGGCTATATCGGATCGCATACGTGCGTCGAACTCGTAAAAGCGGGGCACGAGCCGATCGTTGTCGATAATTATTGCAATTCGTTTCCCGAGGCATTGGCGCGAGTACGAAAGATAACGGGCAAAAATATCGTCGGTTACGATGCGGACATTCGCGACCGCGCCGCGCTGTCGGAGATATTCGGTAAGCACAAGATAGATTACGTCATTCATTTTGCCGGACTTAAGGCGGTAGGCGAATCATGCGCCAAACCTCTCGAATATTACGATAATAACATTTGCGGCACGCTCACGCTCCTCGAGGTCATGCGCGAGCATGACTGCAAGCGTATAGTGTTCAGTTCGTCGGCTACTGTCTACGGCACGCCCGAACGTTTGCCGCTCGACGAGCAATGCCGCGTGGGCGGCACGACCAATCCGTACGGAACGAGCAAGCTTTATCAAGAAGGTATCCTTCGCGACCTTTATGCGTCCGATAACGGTTGGACGGTCGTCATTTTGCGGTATTTCAATCCCGTAGGCGCGCACGAAAGCGGGTTGATCGGAGAAGACCCGCAAGGTATCCCTAATAATCTCACTCCGTACATTGGCAGAGTGGTTACGGGCAGACTCGAAAAGATAAACGTGTTCGGCAACGATTACGATACGCCCGACGGTACGGGGGTGCGCGACTATATTCATGTCGTGGACCTTGCGAAAGGTCACGTTGCGGCTATCGATAAGATCGACGGCTCCGGCGTTTATACGTACAATCTCGGCACGGGCAACGGTTACAGCGTTTTGGACGTTATACATGCGTTCGAGCGCGCTTGCGGGCATAAATTGCCGTATGCGATCGCGCCGCGCCGTCAAGGCGACGTTGACGCCAATTATGCCGACGCATCCAAAGCCGAAGCCGAACTCGAATGGCGGGCTATGCTCACGCTCGACGATATGTGCGCGTCCGTAGTTAAATGGATGACGCTCAATCCCAATGGATACAAAAGTAATGAGTAATTCTTTAATTTAATATCTTTGCATTTTTCTATGGAGTAAACGTTGGAAACGGCGTTTACTCTTTTTTATAAAGTTGAGATAATAACGAAAGGACGGGGTTTTATAAATACGCATATTGCATTACCACATAGACAAAGATTAAAATTTCATTAGAAAATATATGTCAAATAATTGATATTTTTGTCGCATTATGTTACACTGAAAATATCTTTTTCAAAGGAGGTGTTTTCAGTGAGTGAAAACGCAAACGACGAGGAAAAACTCGCCGAGGAAACCACAGTAAACACCGAAGCGGAAACGCAAGAAACGGTCGGGGGGGGGATGCAAACCGAACCCGCTGTCGAAGCGCAAAGCGACGGTACCGCTGCTGCCAAAAAGCCGAACAAATTTGTCGAAAAGCTCGATAAGTTTTTCGGGATCTCAAAATCCGGCTCGAGCGTTAAGACGGAAGTCATAGGCGGTCTCACGACGTTTATGGCAATGGTGTACATTTTGATGGTCAACGCCGACATGTTTACCGCTGCCGGAGTCAGCTACGGCGCCGTTTACATTGCGACGGCTCTCTCCGCCGTAATAGGCACTATTCTTATGGCTTTGGTCGCAAGACTGCCTATGGCGCAGGCGAGCGGCATGGGCTTGAATGCGTTTTTCGTATTTACGATCTGTCGCGGATCGGGACTTTCGTATGCGAACGCGCTCGTGCTCATACTTATCGAGGGCGTGGTATTTATCATACTCACTGCGACGGGCTTGCGCAAAATGCTGTTCAACGCGATACCCAAAGCGGTGCGCGTGGCGATACCCGCAGGTATAGGTCTGTTCATTGCTTTTATCGGCTTGCAAAACGCCGGCATAGTGGTAGGCGATCCTTCCACGCTCGTGTCGTTGCAGTCTTGGAACTTGTTAAAACTTATAAACAGTCCGCCCGAAGGCTTGACCGCTTATACTATCATACTCCCTATTGCCATTACCATACTTGCCGTTATTATAATGGCGGTGCTCTCCAAAAAGAACGTAAAGGGTTCTATACTTTGGACGATGCTCGGCGCGGCGGGACTTTATTGGGCAGTCATGGGATTGGGCTGCGCATGGAAAGACGCGACATGTCTCGAGCTTTTCAAGAGCTTCAAAACGATGGACTACAATCCGTTCAACGCTTTTGCCGAGTGGGGCAAAGAGTCTGTCGGCGCGGTGTTCTATAAAGGCTTTGACTTTTCGGAATATCTCGCGATCGAGGGTAACAACGGCGGCACGCTTACGCTCGTTATAATCACTTCCGCGCTCGCGTTCTGCATGGTCGATATGTTCGATACCATGGGTACGCTTTACGGCGCTGCCGCGCGCGGTAACTTGCTTACCGCCGAGGGCGAAGTTCCCAACCTCAACAAAGCGATGCTCTGCGACGCCGTAGCGACCACTGCGGGCGCTATCTGCGGCACTTCCACCGTTACGACGTTTGTAGAGTCGTCGTCGGGCATAGGCGCGGGCGCGCGCACGGGCTTTGCGTCGGTTATCACCGCGGCGTGCTTCTTTGCGGCGATGTTCCTTACGCCTATAGCCAAGCTCATTCCCAACGCGGCTACTGCGGCGGCGCTTATTTACGTGGGCGTGCTCATGATGAACTGCGTGCGTGAGATCGAGTGGACTGATGCGGCGGAAGCTGTTCCCGCGTTTCTCACTATAGCTATGATGCCGTTCACGTACAACATTTCTTACGGCATGGCGTTCGGTATCATCTCGTACATCATAATCAAAATGTGCACGGGCAAGTTCAAAGAGATACATCCCGTTACTTACGTTATCGGCGCGCTGTTCCTCGCAACGTTCCTGCTTACGCACTAATCGTTTAATAAAAAAAGTAAAGCAACAAAAACCTCGCTCACGCGGGGTTTTTGTGTTGCGAAATTATAAAAGAACGGGGAATAACGAAACGAGACGAACAAATGTTTACGTTTAGCGTCGGTTACTGCGCGGCATATTGTTGCTTTTGGGTTGCGAATTAACGGCGTATATGATATAATGATTTTATCGTTTTAAGCGATAGCGCCGCAAAGGATCGAGCGAGACTGTGCAAGAACCTTATTATTGGTACGTAATGTACGTAAAATCGAATACCGAAAAACGCGTAGCCGCGGACATTGTTCGCGCGGAACTGTCGGGCGGATATGCGCTCGAACCGTTCTGTCCCGAGGCGGAGTTTTACTATGGAAAAAACGCCGAGCGCAAGGACGTGTACCGCAAGCGGTTATTGTTTCCCGCGTACGTGTTTATAGAAACCGATATGCCCGAGCGCGAGTTTGCTCGTGCGTTCTCGACATATATCTATAATTCGCAGGATATTATACGATTACTGCGTTACGGTAAGACCGATAGGATCGCGCTCCCGCTCGAGGAGCGGCAACGGCTCGAGTTTTTGCTCAAGGGCAAACGGTGCTTGGATAGGTCGGTGGGCGTTATCGAAGGCGATCGCATCGTCATATCCTGCGGTCCGCTCGTCGGCATGGAAGGCATGATAAAGCATATAAACCGTCACAGCCGCACGGCAACGGTAAAGACAGAGCTTTTGGGTAGCGAGGTAGAAGTGAAAGTCGCGCTCGAAATAGTAAGCAAGCGATAGATAATGTCATACGATAAAGAAAAGCCGTCATACGACGGCTTTGATCTTTTTCGGAGTTATTTCGCTTCCTTTCTCACAAATCCCGTCACAATGGAATCGGGACCGAGGTGCGTGCCTATAATGGGCGAGAGTATTCTGCGCTTGATGTTGACTTTTGGGTTGATCTCGCGTATGAGTTCGGCTACTTCGTCGGCAAACTCGCTGTTTACCGCGTCGCTTATGTACATATCGGGATACGACATATCGGCAAATTCTCTGTACTGCTCGGCGAGATAGGCGAGAGATTTATGCACGCCGCGGCATTTTTCGATGTTTTCGAGCTTACCGTTAGGGATCAGCTCTATTATCGGTTTTATCTTGAGCAACGAGCCGAACACTGCGGACGCCGCGCTCAGCCTGCCGCCGCGGTGCAAGTGATGCAAGTCGTTTACATACGCTTGCGCCGTGAGAAAATGCTTAAACGTTTCGAGATCGGCGTAGTTCTTTTCGATGCCGATACCGTTTTTATAGTTGGTTATTGCACGGTCGAGCAGCAAGCCCATTGTGGTCGTAGCTTCGAGCGTGTCGACGGGCATGAACTTGACCCCGTCGTATTTTTCGGCAAGCGACGCCGCAGCGAGCTTTGCGCTCTCGAAAGTCGACGACAGCCCGCTCGACAAGCACAGACAGAGCGCGCTCTTTCCGCTCTCGAGCACAGGCTCTACGATCTCTTCGTAGCGAAACGGCGTTATTTGCGTGGTCTTGGGCAGACTGCCGTGCGCGAGATCGGCGTAAAAGCCTTTGAGCTTGTCCTCGTCGTCGCAGCCCGTGCAGTCGAACACGTTTCCGTCGCTTTCGCATTGCATCGAAATAAACCGTACGCCTACGCTATCGCAAAGCTCGAGGTCGTAATCGCCCGACGCATCGGCAAATATTACATAATCGTTCATGGATAATTCTCCCGAGACACTTGACAATTTTTGCCGTTCGGGGTATTATGTACGTAGCAAACAAGTGTCTTACACGTACAGTTTAACAGTATTTTTCGGAAAAATCAACACATGAACAACGTACCGTACAAATTGCATGATAATGTAATAAACGTCGAGCGCAAGACGGCGGGGCTGCGCCGCCATGCCGAAGAGCTGAATAAGCTCGTGACGGACAGTCTCGGCGAGGCGCTTCTCTCGCTGATGGCAGACAAGCCGTATGCAAAGATCACGGTGACCGAGCTGTGTAAAAAGGCGGGCGTTTCGCGCGCGGCGTTCTACGGTAACTATTCGTCGAAGGACGATATTTTCGATCGAATAGTAAACGTGATGAACGCCGATCTCGTCAATAAGCTCGGCAGCCCGTTCCGCAGTACTACCACCGAGAAATGGTATGCGAAAATGTTTAAGTACATATCGGCGCGCGCGGATATTTTCAAGCTGATCATCGCCGCAGGGTTCGACGATAGATATATGGCGTTGCTGAACGAGAAGGTTCTCGCCGATACGACGCTCGCCGTCGAGAAAAAATACCAGCGCATTATTTGGAGCGGCGGTATACAAAAGATCGTCACGCATTGGCTCGACGGCGGAATGGTGGAGTCTGTCGATACTATGGCTAAACTGTGCTCCAAGTATTTCGTGGCATGGAGCATGAACGATTTGTGATTACGATAAGAAATTATTAAAACAGTTTTCTTATGCAATTGCGGTCGTTGCGCAGCGCTCTGCCTATTACGTTGAGCATCGACCAAAGGTGGTCTATAGACAGGTTCTTTTGTCGCAGTTCGTGTTCCTCGAGAAATATATCCGCGGCGGTTTTGCGGAAATGCTCGTGCGAGCAGTCGCTTACGAAAAGTCGATTGCTTATATTCTTGCCGTATTCGTACGACTTGGCAATGCGTTCCGCGATTTCCGCGCCCGAATAGTCGTAATGCGCTTTTTTGAAATTATTGCATACCGATACGTCGATATCTACGATTGGAATATCGGTGGTGAAATAACGTCTGTAGTCGTAACGCGCGTCGAAGTGCAATACGAATATCAGATCGGGTTTGGTCGTTACTTTGAGCACCTCGTCGGAGTTGAGAAGGGGATATATCGGAATATTATCCGCTGCGCCGCCGTCTATAGCGAGCCGACCGCCGATAAACGACGGTATGAGCTTGAGAAACGGATAGTTGATAGCCGCCGATAGATATTTTTTCCAAATGCGGTTGTTTCTGCCGTGTATCCAATAATACCGCACGTTATAAAGCGGGATATGACAAATGGGAAAGCTCATCGGTATAGTGAGATCGTCCTCGACGTTCATCATCGTATCGAAAATATCGGAGATCAGATTTTTTGCGAAGACTTCCCAGAACAGCTGCGGCGTTTTTGTTATATTGATACTGCAGTACAGTTTCTCTATGTAATCGAGCTTGTCCGCGCAAAGCGCGTATGCCGAAAAAATCCCGCCGGACGACGCCGATGTAAAAATCAGTTCGTCGCGCGAAATGTGTTCGAGCAGGGCTTTTGTAAAGCCGATCTGGTATGCGCAATTACTTATTCCGCCGGAGTACGCTATCGCAATATTCAGTTTGCGTCTCCGGCTTACAGGTTTTTTAGTTCGGTTATAGTCGCCGCCGCTTCGGTGTCGGTTATGAACGCGCTGCCGCCGAGCGGGGGCGGTTCGATCTTTCCCGTGTCCGCAAGCGTGGCGATAACGCGTTCGCCGTATTCGGTGGCGTGGTTGATGCCGAGATTGCCGCGAAGCTCGCGTATTTGCTTTTCTACCTTGGTGATAAGATCGTCGAGATCGTGCGCGGCTTTATTGAGTACGTTCGCGTTTTTCGATTTGAACAGGCTTTTTATGATAGCCAAAAAATCGTCGTAAAGCCAAAGTAAAGCGTTGGTATCGCCGAGCGTGAGCGGCATACGCGTTTTTTTGATCTTTGTCTTTTCGATCTTTACAAGCTTGCGGCACAGTTTAAGTGGTTTTGATACGTTCCTGTATGCTTCTACTACGCCGCAGAGCGTAATGAATCGTTCGTATAATATCAAGAGTTCTTTGTATTCGACAGAGCTTGTCGCTTCCATTTCGTCTCCATGGTGTTAAACTTTACATATAATATCACATTCGACGGCAAATGTCAATAGTTGAAATACCATAAAAATACGGTTATGTGCTCGCATGCGATAGTATACGAAAGGCGCGAGACAATTCGGCGCAAACAATTGACCGAAGTCGAATTTTGTGGTATCATGTCAAAGACGCGCAGGCGATATTATTCGATATTCGCCGAACCGTACGATTCGATCGAGGTGAAACGTGAGCGGAACAGCCGAGAATTACATAATCGCAGCAAAGAACAAGACTTCCGCGCGGTGGTATAAAACGCTCGTGCTCGCAGTTCTTGCGGGCGCGTTCATAGCGTTCGGCGCGGCGCTGTCCACCGTAGCCGCGAGCGGGCGGAGCGGCATGGACGCGGCGCTCGTAAAAGGCGCGGTATTCCCCGTTGGGTTGATACTCGTCGTCGTTTGCGGCGCGGAACTTTTTACGGGCAATAATTTGTTGTTGCTGCCTACGCTCAACCGCGACATAAAGCCTTCCGCTATGTTCAAGAATTGGGGGATCGTGTACGGCGGCAATCTTATAGGCGGCGTGCTTATAGCCGTTCTCGTCGTATTCGGCGGCGTTATGGGCGACGCCGACGGCTCGATCGTGCAAGCTTGCATCGCGACAGCCGCTAATAAATGCAATATGGACTTCGGGAGTATTCTGCTCCGCGGCATACTGTGCAACATGCTCGTTTGTCTCGCGGTTTGGGCGTCGACCGCATGCAAAAACCACGGCGAAAAAATACTCGCTGTGTATCTGCCTGTTTTCGCTTTTGTCGTTCTCGGGTTCGAGCACAGCATTGCCAATATGTATTATCTTTCGGCAGGGCTTATAACCGGCGCGCGTTTCGGCATAACCGTCGCGGGTTTGAATATCGGATATGCGCTGCTTAATCTGCTTGCCGCTACTCTCGGCAATATGATAGGCGGGTGCTTGATAGCGACCGCGTATTGGCTTGCCGATAAGGAAAAGAAAGCTCCGCCGTCCGCATAACTTTAATCGACGCGAGCGGTCGCAAGGTAATAATATATCCTGTTCTACTTATTGAGAGTGCACGCTTGTAAAAGCGTAAGGTTCAAATCGGAGAACGTCGTAAAATACTTCATATCGCTGCCGAGTTTCAACCCGTCGGCATGAAACGTCAGAATATAATCATCTACTTCGCTGTTTGCCAATCGTATAAAAAGCGTCATATTATCGGTGCCGTTAGGCATGGCGAGCAATATGCCGTTACCGAGGTCGGTGTATGACAGTGTTTGCGAAAACGAAATAGAACCGCGGTTTGTACCGTGGGTGTATTTCTTTTCGATCGTGTCGAAAGCGCCGTAATACGTATCTTTCGGTTTGTGATCGGAAAGATATTCAAGCTCCGTAAAATCATAGCGCGCGTCTTTGCCGAAATCGCGTGCGAACGCTATGCCGTTCGACAGCTCGGCGCTCAGCGCTGCTGCGTCTGCATAGTGTTTTGCCGTTAGTTCCGCCGAAAGCGCGCTTGTGTCGTCGCGGTGCATGGCGGCGTGCAATGTTTGCGAAAGCAAATCGCTTTGCTTGTGGTTATTGTTTGTTTCGTAGCTTGAAATAAAATCTTTGATTTGTGCGTCGGAAAGCGGATTGTCGGGGTTGCGGTAATATGCGTCGATGAACGCGACGTCGCTCGACGAAAAATGCCTATACGACGTGTTATTGTAGTTTTGCATTACGGTCGTTTTATCGGCTTGCGGATTTTCGTATGCGTCGCCCGCGCCGAGTAAGTGCATAAATTCATGACGGAACGTAAGCATCAAATAACGCAGATCGTCGAGCGTGGTATCCTTGAGCGTTATGCCGAAATTCCCGAGTTCCGCGCCCGTGCTCATTTGCGCCGTGCCCATTACGGTCGGCGATGCGAAATTATCCGTGACGGTCATGCGTATCGAATACTTGCTGTCGTAATCGCTCGGTGCGGGGGAGTAGTTTATGCGAAACGTATAGTTGGGATTGATCACCGAAAATACTTCGTTGAATTCGGTTACGGCGTCCTCGAGCGCTATCCGCGCATATTCGCCTACGGTGTAACTCATATTGAACGTCATTACATTTCCGTATTCCGGACACGGCATGCGTTGCACGGTATTTCCGAGCAGATACGCTTTTTCCGATCCGCCGTATATCTCGTCAATGCGTAAAAGCGCGTCTTCCGCTTTCGGTAACGCGTAAGTGTACGCCCAAGGCGGAGGGTTCGGCTCGGGCGGAGCTGGCGCGGGTACGGGGGCTTTGCCGTTGTTGCAAGCGCATAACGCCGTCGAAACGACGACGGCGGCAAACAGTACTGCCGAGACTTTGCCGAATTTTTCCGAAACGCTTTTTTTCATGTTCCGACGCTCCGATATAAAATATTTTTTCGATGCTTTTCTATAATGTTTGGTGTTCCCGCCGAGAGTCGAACTCGAATCTATGCCTTAGGAGGGCACTATTCTATCCATTGAACTACGGAAACATGCGCGCGTTGCAACCGTCGATAATATTTTATCACGGATACATAATTCGGTCAAGTGTTTTGCCGACGAATTATGCTTGTTAAAATCGGTGCGTTGTGGTACAATACCGATATGGAAACATGGATGATAATTCTTATCGTTTCGGCAAGCATACTCGTGTCGGCGTCGCTCGGGTTTGTTATTGCGTCCGCGGCGTTTTTTAAGCGCACGTTCGGGCGCAGGAAATTCGTATTCGGCAAGGGCGGCGCAAAGTACGGAGTTTGCCCCGAGTGGTTCGACGCGCCCGAGATTTCCGCGGCGACGTCCGATCTTTCCGTAACGTCGTTCGACGGGCTTAAGCTCGCGGCAAAGATAATACGCGCGCGAGAAAACAACGGCAGGCTTGCGATAATTCAGCACGGCTACCGCACCGACTATCGCGTGATGCAGCCTTACGCGCAGATGTTTTACGAGCGCGGCTACGATGTTTTATTGCCGTCTGCGCGCGCACACGGCGACAGCGAGGGCGAGTATATCGGGATGGCGTGGCTCGACCGTTTCGACGTTTTGCGCTGGATAGATAAAGTGAACGAGCTGTATTCGGGCAAGGCGAATATCGTTTTGTTCGGCGTATCAATGGGCGGATCCGCGGTCGCCGCGGCGTGCGGAATGTCGCCGCCGCTCAATGTCAAGTGCGTTATCGACGACTGCGGATTTTCGTCGATATCCGACGAATACGACGCGTTCTTTGCGGATAAGCCCGTTCTCGGCAAAATCATGCGTCCGTCGCTCGATGCAGCCATGCGCTTAAAGCTCGGATACTCGATCGGCGACGCGGATATAACAGAACTCGTAAAAAACGCGAGCGTGCCCGCCTTGTTTGTTCACGGAACAAAGGACGGGTTTGTGCCGTACTCGCTCGGTCGCAAGCTCTATTCGGCGTACGCCGCGGACAAAGAATTTCTTTCGGTGGACGGTGCGGAGCATGCGCGGTGCTATGCCTTCGATAAAGACGCGTACGTATCCGCGGTTTGCGGTTTTGCCGATAAATATTGCAAGTAAGCAAGCGAAAAATATTTTTTTAAGCCGATTTGAATAGGGACAGACTGTTGTCAGTAATTGGGTGTTAAACTGCGCTCGTAAACGTTTCAACGAAGCTCCGATTAAGTGAGGCGGCAAGCTCGCCGCGCAATCTTATCGAGGGTTTGAAGGAGGGCAGTATGACACGTGCGGAACGAAGGGTAATAGAAAATATAGTGGAGACGCGTCCGCGTATTTACGGCTGGCAGGAAAGCATCGAGCGCGAGCAGGAGCGCGTCGTCGCCGATCTTATTTCGCCGGCAAAGGCTATCGTTAAAAAATTGATCGCGCTCGACAATATGCGGGTCGATCTTTGCAATCTCAAGGTTTTATACGAATTTATCAAGCGCGGATTGGGCGAGTGCACAGACCGCATATTCGGCGAGCCGGACGGCGCGCCGCACTCTGCGTACGAGACCGCAAAGAAGCAGGTGGAGCTTTCGGGGTACACGCTCGAGCGAGCGAAAAACGAATTCGATTATCTGTTCGCAAAGCTCAAACGAAAACGCCGCGCAAGTCGGGGTTGCATCGCCGCAAGCGCGGCGGGAGCGGATCGTTTGACCGTCGGCTGAGCGCGGTCATTTGTCTTCTTTCGGACGTCGGAACAGATAGAACATTATAAACGGAACGGGAACGCAAAGCGCGACGATAAATATTATCGCCGTCGTTTTGTTCATGAATTCGTTTTTCGGTTCGGCGTTGACGGGCGGCGCGGGTTCTTCGTCGTCCGGCGGTTCTTTTTCGATTATGTTCGGCGGGGTAGGCGTTACTTTGACGTGCGCGGCGTAGCAGTATCCGCGCGTGCCGCCGGCATTAACATAGTACCATGTGTTTCCCGCGCCGTCGATCAATGCGTCGCCCGTTATCGTGCCGTAGGCGTGACCGGATGCGGAAGGATCGAGCACGGTCAGCACGGCGGCTGCGCGTTGCGGCGCGGCGCGCAGATTTACCGCCTGACCGTCGTTATCGCAAGTGAACGTGACGGTCGTTTCATATTTGGTCACGGGCGTATAGTCGACGGCGGTCACGGCGTCGGCTTTTACGTAGCCTGTAATATCGTCGTAGATAACGCACACGTAACCGTCCTTTTGTTCGCCGTCCGTTTGCAGCACGAAATAGCCCGCAGGCAGGAACACAACGGGATTCAGTTCGGCGTCGAACAGAGGCGTTTGCACGGGCATTAGGAAAAACGCGAGCGCGGCTATTACTGAAACGGTAGCGGTCATCGGCGATATTATACCGCGCGGCATCTGGCGGGTTTTGGTAATTATTGAAGCATTGCGGCGAATTTTGTAAAAGGAGATGATAGTGAACGCTTCGTCATTGAAGGACACCGTAAAAAGGATACTCGCCATCGAGCGCGAACAAAAACGCAGATACGATAACGACGCGCTCGGCAGATACAACAAGGACAAAGTGCACGTTAAGCAAATGGAATTTCACAAGTGCTGCAGGCGTAACCGCTGGGTGTTCGGCGGCAACCGCACCGGCAAGACCGAATGCGGCGCGGCGGAAACTGTGTGGCTCGCGCGCGGCATCCATCCTTACAAAACGAACAAGCCGACCGACGGTTGGGTGGTCAGTCTGTCCCGTCGAGTTCAGCGCGACGTGGCGCAGAAAAAGATATTGCGATATCTCAATCCCGACTGGATAGCGGATATAGTCATGGAGTCGGGCAAGGCGCAAAATCCGTCCGGCGGGGTGATAGACTACATTGCCGTCAAAAACGTTTTCGGGTCGATAAGCACGATCGGGTTCAAAACGTGCGAATCGGGCAGAGACAAGTTCGCGGGCGCGTCGCTCGATTACGTGTGGTTCGACGAAGAACCGCCCGAGGACGTTTACGACGAATGCGCAATGCGGGTCGTAGACCGCAAGGGGCTGATATTCGGTACGATGACTCCGCTATTGGGGCTTACGTTCGTGTACAAACGCATTTATCTGAATTGCAACGACGATCCCGAAGTGTGGCATATTTTCATGGAATGGGCGGACAACCCGTATCTCGACGCCGACGAAGTGAACAGAGTGTCCGCCGCAATGACGGACGCCGAGCGCGACGTGCGGCGTTACGGCAGATTCGTTGACGCCAAAGGCGCGGTGTACACGGAGTTCGACGAGCGCGTGCACGTTGTTGCTCCGTTCGATATCCCGCGCGATTGGCAGGACAGACTGTCCATAGACCCCGGGCTTAACAACCCGCTGTCGTGTCATTGGTACGCCGTCGATTACGACGGCAACGTGTACGTGACAGCCGAGCACTTCGAGGCGGGCAGGAGCGCGGAGTGGCATTGCCGCGCCATACTGAATAAATGCGCGGCGCTCGGCTGGCGCACAGACTGCAAAGGGCGAGTGGAAGCGCTCATAGACAGCGCGGCGAATCAACACACGCTTAACGCGGACAAATCGGTCGCGGAGTTGTTTTGCGACAACGGCATACTCGTAGATACGCGCGTAGACAAAGACCTGTTTTCGGGCATAAATCGAGTTAAACAATACCTGATGACGGACGGAAAGCCGCGCTTGTTCGTCTTCGATACGTGCGTAAATCTAATACGCGAGCTTAAAGCTTACCGTTGGGGCGACGGCGACCGACCCGTAAAGACCGACGATCATTGCTTGGACGAACTGCGGTATTATCTCATGAGCAAGCCGTTGCCGCCGAAAAAAGAAACGGTAAAAAGCGAAATAACTTTGGACAAAGAGCGGTTGATACGGCGCATAAAAAACAGGTAAATCATACGAGTGACAGACCCGTATAAAGGTTGCTATCAATTGATGGCTCGCTCGTAATTAAGGGGGTAACGTGCTTAAAAACGACGTATACGACGCCGTAGTCAAACGCGCATGCGGATATTCCGCCGTCGAAACGGTGGAGGAATATGCTGCGGTGGACGGGAATTTCGAGCTTGTAAAAAAGCGCGTGACGACTAAGGACGTCCCGCCCGATATTGCCGCCGCTAAAATCATCCTCGACGACGGCGGTATAGACGAGTTGACCGACGAACAGCTCGAAGCGGAAAAACGGCGGCTGCTCGAAATATTGCAGACGTCGTCAGACGTAAGCAACACGCAATAAACCATATTGGAGGGGCAATGGAAATAATCAATGTGAACAACAACATCAGGTGCGAGCTGGGCGGATGCAAGCGTCGCGCAACGCACGCCGTCAAGTTCGACCGCGCCGGGATCGGGAGCAGGCTGTACATGTGCGACGAATGTATGAACGCGCTGTATTCCGCCGTAGACACGGCGACCGTACCCAAGTCCGTCGAGACCGCAAAGCGCAAGGCGCGGGCGAAGGACGTGAACAAATGAAACGCGAGTACATAGAGGATATAGTATCCGACGTTACGCGAGACTTTTCGGAACGCGCCGAGGCGCGCCGTCCGTTCGAGACGCAGTGGCGGTTGAACATGAATTTTTACATGGGCAATCAGTATTGTACGGCGTTGCCTACGGGCGAGATAGCCGACGTGGAGCGCGATTATTTCTGGCAAGAGCGCGAAGTGTTCAATCACATTTCCGCGCTTGTCGAAACGCGGCTCGCAAAGCTCGGTTCGGTGCGTCCGTCGCTCACCGTGCGACCGTTTTCGTCGGATGACGGCGACGTTAAAACGGCGAAAGCGTCCACAAAGATACTCGCCGCCGCATGCGACAAGCTCGATATCGACGCCGTGCTTACCGAAGGTACGATGTGGTCGGAGATATGCGGCACGGTGTTTTATTGCGTCGGTTGGGACGATCGCGCGGGGATAGAGCTCGACGACGGAGTGTTCGAGGGCGATGTGCGCGTCGACGTGGTGCCGCCGCTCGAGATATATCCTGACAGCATATTCGCCCAAAGCGTCAAGGATTGCCGCTCGGTTATACGCGCGCGTGCCGTCGAAGTGGGCGAGCTGAAGCGCGTATACGGCAAGACGGTGGAACCGCAAAGCAGCGATGTGGCGGGGCTTGCGTCCGCGGACGTCGGCGGCGGGCTTGTGGCGGAGAGCGTACTCAATAAATATGCGGCGCGTCCGTCCGAAAACACGGCGGTACTTATAGAAAGGTACAGTTTGCCGAGCACGGACAAGCCGCTCGGCGAATACGCCGCGGTGGCTAACGGCGTGCTGCTGCGTTACGGCGATCTGCCGTACGTAAACGGTGCGGACGGCAAGCGCGTGCTTCCGTTCGTCAAGCAGGCGGCTATAGAGAACGCAGGCTGCTTTTTCGGCGCTTCGGTGGTCGAGCGGTCCATACCCGTTCAGCGCGCTTACAACGCCGTAAAAAACCGCAAGCACGAGTTTTTGAACAGACTGTCGATGGGCGTAATGGCTGTAGAAGACGGTTCGGTAGATATGGACAATCTCGAGCAAGAGGGCATTTCGCCCGGCAAGATATTGGTATATCGCCGCGGTTCGACGCCGCCGCGCATGATAGATTGCGGTTCCGTGCCCGCCGAGTTTTCCGCCGAGGAAGCGCGGCTTCTTAACGAGTTTACGCAGATAAGCGGAGTGAGCGAGTTCATGCGCTCGTCGCAAACAAGCTCCGCGATGAGCGGTATCGCTTTGCAGCTTTTGATCGAGCAGGACGACACGCGGCTTTCGCTTTCGGCGGAGCTTGTGCGGCTCGCCGCGCGCGAGATAGCGCGGCAGATACTCAGGCTGTATAAGCAGTTCGGATCGGACGCGCGGCTTTCCCGCATAGTCGGACAGAACGGGCAGATAGAGCTGTTGCGTTGGTCGGCGTCCGACATTTCGAGCGACGACGTGGTTTTCGAGACGGACAACGAGCTTTTATCCACGCCCGCGCTCAGGCAGAACATGATGTTCGAGCTGTACAAAATGGGACTTCTATTTGATTCCGACGGCAAGATGAGCGACGCGTCCAAGCACAGACTGCTCGACGCGCTCGGTTACGGCGGTTGGGACAGCGACATAGACCTCGCG
>CAJUNM010000003.1:47183-86745 GCA_910587805.1 uncultured Christensenellaceae bacterium
GCTCGTAATTGAGTTGTCGATCTTGCGCAAGTGAACGTCAATCGCGCCGAGTACGAAAACTACAAGGACAAATACGATCTGTGCGAGTTCGACGACCACGACCTGCACGTCGATGCGCACGTCAAGTATTTGATTTCCGAGCAGCCTTCGGGAAAGAGGGCGGAGCGGCTGAAAGCGCATATAATCGAACATAAAAAGTATGCTGCGCTCGCCGCACAAGCCGCGGCGCAGGCGCAAGCCGATAACGGCGCGACCGACGCGCAAGGAGTACGGGAATAATGAAAAAAGACGAACAAAACTATTACGGAAAATTCGGCACGGCGAAAGCGTTGCTCGATGCCTATAACGCGCTCGAAGCTCAATTTACCAAGCGCTGCCAGCTCGTAAGCGAGCTACAAGCGGAGCTTGAGCGGAGCGCGCAGGCTCGAGGGTGCGACGCGCAGAATATCGCGGACGGAAACGTGCGCGGCGACGGAAACGTTGACGTTGCCGCAGGCGAGCCGAATACCGCGACGTTCGCCGTTGCGGAAAGCGACGAAGGCGCGACCGATACGGAGCGGCAAGCATTGACGGACGAGGCTCGGCAGAGCGGGCTTGCCTTCGACGCGGTAATAAACGAGATAGCGGCAAACGCGTGCGAGTATGCCGAGGCATTGTCGGAAGTGCCCGAGATATTCGATGCGTGCATAGCGCGCTATAAGCAAATGCGTATAGGCGGCGGGCATGTTTGCTTGACGCACGGCACGGCGGTTCTGACGCCGGTAAAGCGTCCCGCCACGCTCGAGGAAGCGAAGGCTTTGACCGACTGTATGCTCAAACGTCAGTCGCGCGGATGACAGCCGCGCGGCGAAAAAATTAAAGGAGAAAATATTTATGGTAACATTGCAAAACGCGGAAAACGCACTCAAGTCCGTATATCTCGGAACGGTGACCGATCTGCTCAATACGCGCGTAAATCCCTTGCTCACAAAAATAGAGCAGACTTCCGCCGACGTTTGGGGCAAAGAGATACGCACCGCGGCGCGATTCGGCATCAACGGCGGCATAGGCGCGGGCGACGAGGACGGCGATCTGCCCGATGCGTACGGCAACAACTATTTGCAGTTCGTGACTACGCTCAAAAATCTCTACGGACAGATAGAGATATCCGACAAAGCCATACGCGCGTCCGAGGACGGGCGCGGCGCTTTTACCGACCTTCTCAATGCCGAGCTCGAAGGGCTTTTGAATGCGTCCAAATTCAATCTCGGCAGAATGCTCTACGGCGACGGCACGGGCAAGCTTTGTTCTTTTTCGGATAGTGACGCGGGCGTCGTTTGCGACAACACGCGCAATCTTATCGAGGGCTTGGTCGTTGACGTTTACGGCTCGTCCGGCACGAAAAAAGGCTCTGCGCGCATAACTTACGTCGATCGCAAGAGCAACAAGGTGCAGCACGACAATTCTACGCTCGCATTGGCAAGCGGCGACGTGATGTACGTTCAAGGCTCTAAAGATAAGGAGATCACGGGTATCGGCGCGTTGTTCGACGGTACGAGCATTTACGGCGTGCAAAAGAGCGCGCACCCGTTCCTCAATCCCTACGCCAAGGACGTCAACGGCGCGATCGACGAGATCGTCATTCAGGAGGCGATCGACGCGCTCGAGAACGACGCAGGCTCTACGGTCGATTTTATCGCGTGTTCGCAGGACGCCAAGTATTCGTTCATCGACTACATGTCCTCGTTCAAGCGCAATATCGACTTTACCGAACTCGAGGGCGGGTTCAAAACCATATCGTATAACGGGTTGCCGCTCGTGTACGACAGGTTCGTGCCCGACGGCTGTATGTATCTTTTGAACACAAAGGCGTTCAGACTGCATCAGCTTTGCGATTGGCGTTTCCTCGAAACGGAGAACGGTAAGATACTTCGACAGAATCAAGGCAAGCCGACGTATACGGCTACGCTCGTCAAGTATTGCGATCTCATATGTCAAAAGCCGAACGGTCAGGCTAAGCTTTCGGGCATAAAGCGAGCTTGACGGGACGCGAGATCGTCGACGACATGTTCGGCGTGGCGAGGCGGCTCAAGTCGATAGACGACGGATACTTTGTGTTTTTGAACTACGCGACCGGAAAGTTTGAAGTGCACAACCGCAAAGAGCGCCCCAATACGCTTTGTCTCGTTCTGCCGTTCGATACGCTGGACGAGCGTACCGTGAACCGCGTGCTGTATACGCGCGCCGAACGCGTCGAAAAGCTTGTTGCGGATATGGAAAGAAACAATGCCATAGCCGAAAAGGCGCGCCTCGCCGCGGCGGTAGACAAAGCGGCGTGCGCGGTGCAACGGGATAGATAATATGCTGCGCCAAAGCATATTTGTCTGTCCGAAAGGGGGAGATAATGACGGTAAGAGAAATCGCAAGATCGTCGGCTTCGCTTTTGCAAGCCGACGACATAGAAGAACTTTTGGCTGCGGAGGACGTTAACGCGGAGGACGATGCGGACGTTAAAGCGCTTGTGCGCTGCGTCAATCTTGCAGTGTCGGAGCTTGCGGGAAACGGGTTTTTGCGCGATGCGTCGGCGACGGCGGAGGCGGCGGACGGCGTTATTCCGTTCGCCGTGCTTTCGCCCGCGCCGATCAAGATAACGGCGGTGCGCAAAAACGGCGTATGCGTAAACTTCGCCGTCGACGGTCGGGGTATAGCGGTATATGCCGACGGTACGTACGAAGTGCGATATACGCCCGCGCCGCCCGAGTACGGGCTGGACGACGAGACGGAATTGGCGGAGTTTTGCCCGAGCGATGCGGCGGCGTGCCTTGCGGCGCGCAACTACTGCCTCGTGACGGGACGTACCGACGACGCGTCGGTCTGGGATCAGATGTACGAACGGCATGCTGAGCTATTCAGATTGACCAGACGCGCGAGTCTTCCGACGCGCAAGTGGAAATAACGGGTTTGCAATTGCGTGCTTCGCGCAGCATACGACAGCTTGCCCGTCGGACGCGCGACTGCGCTTGCAAAACGTTTTGTGATAAGGAGGTCATATTCGTAAAATGGATATTCCCGTAAAGGCGAGATACAGAAAAAAGCCGCGGCGGTTTGGCGCGCCGGACGTGAAAAACGACGAGAGCATCCCCGATCTATCCACTGCCACGGAATGTTACAACTTCGACTGCTCGACCGGCGCATTGCGCGAAGGATTCGGCGTTGCGGCGTCAGAGACCGTGCCGTCGGAGGCGCGTCGGTATTGGTCGTTTAAGTATTATTCCGAGGAGGCGGGCGCGTACGTCGATCAGTATATTTACCAGATAGAGAACGGCAGGATCATGTACTACGACAGCTATACGCTGAAAAACAAGTATCTAACGCCGCTCATGCTCGGACCGGTTACCGCGATACAGTACAGGCTCAAGTCGGACGACGTTATATTTTTTGCGAGCAAGGAGCGCGGGCTTTTGGTGTGGAGCGGCTCGGTGGTGCGCGAATACAATGCCGCGCCGCACATCAAGTCGATGGCGTTGCACTACGAGCGTTTGTTCGTGACGAGCTACGACGACCCGACCAAACTGTTCTTTTCGGACGATCTCGATCCTACTAATTGGAACGTGTCGGAAAATGCCGCGGGGTTTATAGAACTGCTCGACGAGCGCGGCGCGCTGAATAAGGTTGTGTCGTTCGGCAATTATCTGTATGTTTTCCGCGAGCACGGGATTAGCCGATTGACGGCGTTTGCCGATCAGAGCGAATTTTCGGTGATCAATCTTTTCGTATCCGCGGGGCGGATATACGAGGACAGCATTGCCGTATGCGGCTCGTTTATCATATTCGCAGCGTCGGACGGATTGTACGCTTTCGACGGATATTCGTGCACGCGCATAATGAAATCGCTCGACCGACTGTTGAATACCGCCGTTTACAAATCGAGCGCATATTTCGACGGCAAGTATTATTTGTCGTTTTGCACCGAGTTCGGCGACGGTGCGCAGATCGGGTGCGAGGCTGGCGAACATTCCGCCAACGCACTGCTCGTGTACGACGTTGCGCACGGCGAGATCTCGGTATCGCGCGGGCTTGATATATCGTATCTCGGAGTTGCTTACTATCTCGGCGAGGATACGCTGTTCGCATGCGAGAGCGGGCGGGGCGGAGTGATGGCGCATAACGGAATGCGGTTCGACGAACCGCTGCGTAAGGTTTGGAAAAGCGCGCTCGCCGATTTCGGCACGCCGGACAAAACGAAAACTCTGCGCGAGCTGTATATCGACACGGACGTTCCGCTGACGCTTACGCTCGATAACGGCAAGCGCAAAAAGACGGTCAAGGTAAAGTCGGGCAACCGCAGAGTGCGTGCGAACATGACAGTCAAGCGCGTTCGGATCGAGATTGAAACGGACGCGCCGACGTGCCGTATACGCGTGCCGACCGTTATCTATTCTTAAAGGAGTTGCGGTATGGATAAAGTCGATTTCGCGCTGTGCGGGGTGGAAGACAATATCGAACGCATCAAGCGTTTGGAACGCGCCGTGTCGGAGCTGAGAAGCAAACGCGCCGTAACGGTCGCGAATGGCGTTGTCGATGGCGGGGTCACGTCGTTCGGGAACGTTTCGGGCGTTTTGGCGATAATCGCATTCGACGGCGAACGTTGCGACGTTTTTGCGGACGGTAACCGTATAGGCGGCGGCGATCCGCCGATCGTAGCGGAGCTTTCGCAAGGCGCGCTCACGCTCGGCGGCGTGCGCGAAAACGCGAAGGCGTTTATAATACGATAGGAACCAACGATTAAGTTCGTGCGGCGTCCTTGCTGTCGATTCCCGCGATACGTGCAGCAAATCGAAGCGCACGTACGCTTTAATCCAAGTACGAGCGCATCGATTTGCTTTCGTCTTACGAAAATCGTCGACGCAATTACGTTCGCGTCACTTAATCATCGGTTCCTAAATTATATGAAAGGGGTATAGAATGGAAGAGATCATAACGCTTGCCGTTGCCGAAGGGTTGTGGGCGGTGCTGTTTTGCGGATTGCTCGTATATCAGCTGCGCGATAACCGTCGGCGCGAGAGCAGGTATGCGCAGATAATAGACGCGCTCGCGGAACGGCTCGGCGCGGTGGAGCTTGTAAAATCGGACACGGACGAGATAAAGACCAAAGCCGACAGTATCAAGACAGATACCGAAAAAATAAAGTCGAACACGCAAAAGCTCGTCGGGCTTGAAAAAAGCCGCGCCGACGGCGCTGTATGCGCAAACGTATAACGGGAGAACAAATGCAATGGCAAATAACGATTACACGTCGCAGCGCGAACTGCTCGAGAAAGAAATAAAAGAGCTGGAATCGTTGCGAACGGAAATAACAAAACCCGAGCTGCCTACGGTCACGCTCGACGAAAAGGAATACACGCCGCCTACCGACGCGCAGCTCAAGAACGCGGCGGAATCGGAGCTTGCCGAGTACAAAACTCGGAACGAGCAGGCTATAGCCGCCAAAAACGCCGCCGATGCGGACGCGCTTGCGGCGCAGAGAAAAGCCGCGGAAAAGCAGTTGGGCGAGCAAATATCCGCGCTCGACGAAGCGTATAGATCCGCCGCGCAGCGCGTGGATAACGACGTGCTCAAGCGCGGGCTTGCGCGCTCGTCGATAGCGGTCAACAGCAAAGAGCGGCTCGAGGGCGAGTATCTCGGAAAAGCCGCGAACGTGCGCGCCGAGCTCGGCGGAAAGATAGCCGATCTCGACGGTCAGATCGCCGCTACTGGCGATAAGCTCAAAGCCGCGCTCAACGACTTTAACCTCACGTACGCGGCTAAGCTCAACGATAAGCTCGCGTCGCTCAAAGCCGAGCGCGAAAAAAAGATCGACGAGGTTCTCGAGTACAATAACAAGATCAAGGCGGAACAGGCGGCGCTCGACGCCGAACGCGAAAAGACCGAAAGCAAGCTGTATTCGGACGCAATAGAACAGCGTAAAAAAGCGAACTCGCTCGACTATCTTTCCGACGGCGAACGCGACGAAGTCTATAAGAGCGTCTTTAACAAGCTCGACGCGTTTTTAGGCTCGCTCTCGGCAAAGGAAGCCAAACACGAAATCCAAAGCTATTCCGTGTATCGCGACCACTTGAGCAATAAGTATTTCTATATGCTGTACGATAAGTACGGACGCTAAAAAAACAGCGGCTGCCGCCGCATTAAAGTTAGCGACGTGAGGAATCTCAACCTTAATGTTTGTCAAAAGGGGGGGTAAAAATGAAAATCAAAGAACGCATGAAAAACGTAGGGTTTTGGGTCAGTCTCGTAAGCGCGGTGTTTTTGATACTCGGCGCATTCGGCGTGGAAATAGGCGACGACGTGGCGAGCACGGTCATAAACGCGTTGTCGAGTTTGCTCGTGATCCTCGGCGTAGCGTCCGATCCTACGACGGGTACGGGCTATCTCGATCCGAAAAGACCGAGCGAGTCGGCATCCGAAACGGTAACGATTGCGAACGACGGCACGGCGAATCCCGATGCGGAAAATAAATCCAAATAAAAAACAGAGTCGGGCTTGTCTTTGGGATAAGCCCGATTTTGCATGTCGAATTTCGGGTTCGCCGCATCGCGCAAATATCGAATCAAATACTGTCCGGTTAAAGCCATCAAGAAATATCGAAAAAAGTCCTGTCGCGGTTGACAAACTATGAGATTTTGTGTATTATATGTTCAGTACGAAATCAAAGGAGAAATACGCGAACATGAAAAAACTTTTCAAGGAATTCAAGGACTTTATCACTCGCGGCAACGTGCTCGATCTCGCCGTAGGTATGATAATCGGCGCGGCGTTCACGGCAATCGTCACCGCGCTCGTAAACGGCATATTCAAGCCGCTCATAAACGCCATACCGATGGGCGAGATCGAGGGGCTTATAACCATGCTCGTAGCAAAGGACGTAAACGGCGAGCTTGTTAAAGACACGGGGCTTGCCATAGACCTAACGCAGTCGGTATACATAAATTGGGGCGATTTTATAATGGCTATAATCAATTTCCTGCTCACCGCCGTTATACTGTTTGCCATAATCAAGACAATAAACACCGTGCGCAAGGGCATGGAAGAAGGGCTTAAAACTCCAAACCTCACCAAAGAGGAAAAGGCGCAGCTCAAGGCGCAGGGCATGACGAGAAAGCAAATGAAAGAATACGCCGAAAAGCGCGATGCGGAAGCCGCATCCAAAAAAGCCGCGGAAGAAGCCGCAGCCAAGCCCGAAACGTCCGATCGGATTCTTAAAGATATTCGCGAGTTGCTTCGCGCTCAAAGCGGCGTTGCTGTTCCCGAAGCGTCTCAAACCGCGGAACCCGAAAATAACTGATTTATATCCGCCGATACGTAAAACCGCCGAGCATTTGCTCGGCGGTTTCGTATATGCGATATTTACTTTTTGAACAGCTTCGAGAACAGTCCGCCGTTTGTCTTTTTGATAGGCGTCGGCTTCGTGTTTTTTGCGTTCTTTGCGTTTTTTGCGGTTGCATCGTCCGCCTTGTTCGGCGCAGCTTTAGGATCGGTCTTTTGCGCGCTTGCGGCGGCCGTCGGTTTTTGCGCGGCGACTGCGGCGGGTGTAGTTTTTGCCGCAGTCGGCGCTTTGACTGCGGGCGCGGCTTTTGCCGTCGCTTTAGGCGCGGCGGCTTTTGCCGCGGGTTTATTCGATGCGGTGACCGACGCGGACGAAGGCTTTGCTATGCTTACCGATACGGTGCGCGAAACTATCGTTCTCGCAGGCGCGGGCTTTGCCGCGGGCTGCGGCGCGACTGCGGTCGCGGTTTTTCTCGGCGCGCGCGGATTGTACAATCCGTTGATCATGCTCTGTACGTCCTGATAGCGTTTTTTCTTATCTACGGCGAGACATTTCATGAGCGCGTTTTCCACGCCTTGTTCGATCGCTATGCCGAGTTCGGACGGGCGTTTGATAGCTTCCTTGCCCATCATCACGCGAATGGATTCGGGTGGGAGCATGCCCGTTATTGCGTAGTACAGCGTCACTCCGAGCGCGTATACGTCAGTCCACGGACCTTGCTCGCCGTGCGTGTCGTACTGCTCGGGCGGGGCGAAGCCTTGCTTGAGCACGATGGACAGCGATCTGCCGTCGGGGTTGGAGTATTTGGCTGCGCCGAAGTCGATCAGCTTGACTTCGTTGAATTTGGTTATTATTATGTTGTCGGGCGATATGTCGCGATGCACAAGCCCTATTTTATGGACTTGCGTGAGCGATTCCATAACGGGGCGCATGATCGTGAGCACTTCGTCCACGGATATTTTGCCGCCTTTGCGCTGCAGGTATTTTTTGAGCGAAACGCCGTCGAGAAACTCCATGACGATATACGCCGTGCCGTTAGCGGAAAAGAAGTCGCGCACGTTGACTACGCCGGCGAGGTTCTTTATTTTTGCGAGAGCGCGCGCTTCTTCCACGAAACGCTTAAGTCCGCGGTTGCTCGCGGCTTGGTTCTGTTTGGAATTGATTATCACCTGATTGCTCGCCGCGACGCGGGTAACGTATCCCGACGGGAAGTATTCTTTAACGGCTACTTTGATGCCGTTTTGGAGATCCCATGCGAGATATGTAATGCCGAAACCGCCCTCGCCGAGAGCTTTGCCTATCAGATAACGGTTTTGCGTGCCGAGCACGGTGCGCTGCGGTAGGTGATGTGGGGGGGAAGGCGAGTCGTCCGCCTTGCGGTGGCAGTTCATGCACACTCTGTTCCCGTCGAGATCGCCGAAGCAGTACAAACATATATTCTTATTTGTTCTGACTCTTGCCATTGAAACCGACCTCGTGTTATCCTTTTACCATTGCGACTATAGCCGAATAATTGTCGTTATACTTGGTTATGCGCGAGAGCAAGCGTTGCTCCATTTTCATAAGCGCTTCTTCGGGGAGATCGGACGAGCCGAGATCGGCTTCCATCTCTTCTTCGTATACGTATTCCCAAAAACCGTCGGTGCACAGTATAAACGCGTCGCCGGGACGGAGCGGGGAATTGTAAATGTCGCAATCGGGCGGTATGTAATAATCCGAGCCGAGCACGCGCGTCAGCTTGTTTTGGTCCTTATGCGAGCGTATATCGCGCAGCGGTATCTGCCCGCGTTCCACGGCTATCTGCGACATGGAATGGTCTTTGGTCTGATAATACAGCTTGTTGTTTTTGAAAAAGTATACGCGCGTATCGCCGATGTGCGTTATAACGGTGGAGCGGAAGTCGCTCACCACGCATGCTACGGTAGTGCACGACGAGCGGATCTGCGGGTTCTTTTCTTTTTCGTCCACTACGAGATTGTGCGCCGATTGCACATAGCTTTGGCAAAACTCGGGACGCACGGCGCGTTCCGCGTCGAGCGCTTTGGTGGCGTTGTACGCCTCGGTTATTTTAGTCGCGCACAGCCTGCTCGCCACTTCGCTGCCGAAGTACGAGCCGAGCCCGTCGCACACTACGAGGCACGCCCCGTCATTTGCGACCGACATGTCGAGAAAGTCCTGATTGTATTCGCGTCCGCCTTGCTTGCACAGTGAACTTGTTAATAGCTTCATTATATCGTCCTCGATGGTTCGATTTTTTGAGTTATACTGTCTTGTCGTATACAACGATACAATTATAGTATATAATATCGTTTGTCGATTGTCAACGGTTTTCCGTATTTTACATGCGCGTACGCAAAAACAATTGACTAAAACCGCGCATAATGCTATAATGATAGACATGTGTATAGGCATATTCGTTATGCCTCGGACACGGTGAGGTAATTGTTATGAGACGTATAGCGATAGTAATGGGTTCCGATTCGGACGCCGACAAGATCAAACCCGCAGTCGAGATATTCGACAAGTTCGGAGTCGGGTATTCCGTGCGCGTATTGTCCGCGCACCGCACTCCCGACGAGGCGGCGGAGTTTGCGAGATCGGCGCAAAAAGACGGATTCGGCGCAATAATAGCGGTTGCCGGCAAAGCGGCGCATCTCGGCGGGGTGCTCGCCGCGGCTACGACGCTGCCCGTTGTGGCTCTGCCCGTATCTACGTCGTTCCTCGACGGATTAGACAGCGTTCTGTCAATACTTCCCATGCCGAGCGGCGTGCCCGTAGCGGTAATGGGCGTAAACAGCGGCGCGAACGCCGCGCTGTTTTGCGTGAGAATGCTCGCCGCCGACGACAAAGCGCTTACGGACAAGTACCTCGCTTACGTGGCGGACATGCGCAAAAAAACTCTCGCCGCCGACGCCGCGATCCAAGCGGAATTTAACAAATAGCAAATCCTAAATTCATCTCTCGGGAGAAAACAATATGAACGTTAAAGTCGAACAAAAGGAACAACTGTACGAGGGCAAGGCGAAAAAGGTGTACGCCACGAGCGATCCCGACCTTCTCATCGTAGACTACAAAGACGACGCGACCGCGTTTAACGGGCTTAAAAAGGGCACTATCGTAGGCAAGGGCGTTATAAATAACAGAATGAGCAATTACCTCATGCAAATGCTCGAAAAGCAGGGGATCGAGACTCATTACGTGGAGGAACTTTCCGATCGCCGCACGCTCGTAAAGAACGTAAAGATCGTTCCGCTCGAGGTCATCATGCGCAATATAGTTGCGGGTTCGCTGTCCAAGCGCACGGGACTGCCGGAGGGCAGCGTGCCGAGCAAACCCGTATTGGAGATATACTATAAATCCGACGAACTCGGCGACCCTATGGTCAACGAGGATCACGCGCTCGCTTTCGGTTGGGCGACCGAAAAGGAACTCGAGACCATTTCCGCGACGGCGCGCAAGGTCAACGATATTCTCAAGGAATTTTTCGCGGGCGTCGGCGTCGATCTCGTCGACTTTAAGATAGAATTCGGCAGATACCGCGACAGAGTTATTCTCGCCGACGAAATAAGTCCCGATACGTGCAGGTTCTGGGACAGCAAAACGAAAGAAAAACTCGACAAGGACAGATTCCGTCGCGATATGGGCGGGGTAGAGGGCGCATACCACGAAATGATGCGTCGTATAGGCTTAAAGGAATAATATAGCTGTATTATATTTATGCGCGTCGTTCGGCGCGCATATTTAATGCGTAATGCGTAATTATAATTCGGAATCAAGAAATAAGAATGAAGAATTTCCGGCGGCTACGCTGCATTAAAGGCTTTCTTCTATTCGCGCTTTGTATTTGTTCGGAATTACAAAAGATATTTGCAATTGCTCGTTATGCTTTTTTGTCATTACGAGCGCAGCGAAGAATCTCAACATTATAAAGATAAGAGAACCCCGACAAACAAACAATTAAAAACGGAGAACTTATGGACGACAAAAAAATCACTTACGCCGATTCCGGCGTGGACGTAACGCGCGGCTATGCCGTGGTCGACAAGATAAAGGCGCATGCGGCGTCTACTTTCAATAAAAACGTGTTGCAGGGATTGGGCAGTTTCGGCGGATTCTATTCGCTCGACGGCGAGGACGGCAACTGTCTCGTAGCGGGCACGGACGGCGTTGGCACAAAGCTCAAGTACGCGTTTTTGTCGGGCAAGAACGCCACGGTCGGTATCGACTGCGTAGCTATGTGCGTCAACGACATAATTTGCCAAGGCGCAAAACCGCTGTTGTTTTTGGATTACATAGCGACGGGCAGGATCAATCCGTCGGCGATCGAGGACGTCGTATCGGGCGTTGCCGAAGGTTGCCGTCAGTCGGGTTGCGCGCTCGTCGGCGGCGAAACGGCGGAAATGCCGTCTATGTACGCTCCGGGCGAATACGATCTCGCCGGTTTTTCGGTGGGGATCGTGCGCCGCGACCGCATAATAAACGGCAGCCGCATAACCCCGGGCTGCGCGCTCGTCGGGCTTACGTCGAGCGGCTTGCATTCAAACGGCTTTTCGCTCGTGCGCAGACTGCTCGGCGAGGACGTGGACGCGCTCGAAGCGGATACGTCGCTCGGCAAGTCATTGCTCGACGTGATACTGACCCCTACTCATATATACGTAAAGAGCGCGCTCGCTCTTGCCGAAAAGTTCGATATTTTAGGACTTGCCAACATCACGGGCGGCGGATTTATCGAGAACATTCCGCGCATATTCCCGAGCGGCGTCGGTTGCAAAGTCGATATAAACGCGTATCCGAAGCAGGATATTTTCAATCTTCTCGCCGAAAGATCGCATCTTTCGGACGCGGAATTGTACAACACGTTTAATATGGGCATAGGTATGGTAGCTTGCGTCAAGCCCGAGATTGCCGATTCGTTCGTCAAAGCGGCAAACGCGCTCGGCGAGCATGCGTATATTATAGGCGAGACAATAGAAGGCGCCGGAGTTCGGCTGTAAAGTTGCATTCATCGCGCAGTCACAGGCTGATTAGCAACAATCCACATACAGCTATAATGTGAGCGAAAGATAAAAAGTCATGCAACATTCGGTTGCCGTTCGGTTCGTCGTCTCGGTCATGTGCGTTTATGTACGCTCCATTCGGCGGCTCGCCGACTGTTGCCCGTCTGACGCGCGACTGCAACTTCACGAAAAAACAGCGGAGGAATAACTATTGTGAAGAAAATAGCCGTAATGTTTTCGGGCGGCGGCACCGATTTTCAGGCGGTGATCGACGGACAAAATCGCGGCGCGTTCGACGGACGGATAGTCGTGTCGATCTCGAGCAACGACCAAGCGTACGGAATAGAGCGCGCAAAGGCGGCGGGTATTCCGTGTTACGTTTGTAAAAGATCGGACTACGGCGGCGATTGCGCCGCGCGCGATCGCGCCGTGCTCGACGTGCTTAAAAAGTACGATGTGGAATTGATAGTGCTTGCGGGGTATCTCGGAATACTTTCCGATTTCGTGCTCGACGCGTATCCGCGTGCGGTTATCAATATTCATCCGTCGTTGTTGCCGAAGTTCGGCGGCGACGGTATGTACGGTATAAACGTACACCGCGCGGTGATCGCCGCGGGCGAGAAAAAAAGCGGCGCGACCGTGCATTACGTTGTGCACGACATCGATGCGGGCGAGATAATCATGCAACGCGCGCTCGACGTTCTCGAGGACGACACGCCCGAAACTCTGCAACAGCGCATACTGAACGAGATAGAGCACCCTCTGCTCGTCGAGGCGATAGACAAAGTGATACGCGGTTCGTAATAAACCGAAACGCATATCGAACTGATACAACACAAGTAAAATATTTTCAACGGAGAATAAACAAACATGAAAAAACGTGCACTTGTAAGCGTAAGCGACAAAACGGGAGCGGTCGAGTTTTGCAAACAGCTCGAATCGCTCGGTTACGAGATAGTATCGACGGGCGGCACGCTCAAAACGCTGTTGGACAACGGCGTTAAAGCGATCTCGATCACCGACGTTACGGGATTTCGCGAATGTCTCGACGGCAGAGTCAAGACGTTGCATCCCGCGGTACACGCAGGGCTTTTGGCGCGGCGCGATCTGCCCGAGCACATGAGCCAACTCGACGAGATGGGCTACAACACTATAGATCTTGTGGCGGTCAATCTTTATCCGTTCAAAGCGACCATACAAAAAGCGGGCGTAACGCTCGAAGAGGCGATAGAGAATATCGACATAGGCGGACCGACGATGCTGCGCAGCGCGGCGAAGAATTACGGCGGCGTGCTCGTCGTTTGCGAACCGTCCGACTACGGCGAAGTCATTGAGCGCATAAAGAACGGCACTGCGGACGAAAAATTCCGCTTGACGCTCTCATACAAAGTGTATCGGCACACGGCGGCGTACGATTCGCTCATTTCGGGGTACCTCCAGCAAAAGCTCGGCATTGAATTCCCCGAGCATATAACTTTTGCTTACGATAAGGCGCAAGATCTGCGTTACGGCGAGAACCCGCAGCAGAGCGCGGTGTTCTACCGCGAGGCGTTGCCGCGCAAGGGCGCGTTGACGTCGGCTACGCAGCTTTGGGGCAAGGAGCTTTCGTATAACAATATCAACGACGCCAACGGCGCGCTCGAACTGCTCAAAGAGTTCGCGGATACGCCTGCCGTGGTTGCGTGCAAGCATGCCAATCCTTGCGGCGTGGGCGTCGGAAAAACCGTTTACGACGCGTACATGCGCGCGTACGAATCCGATCCCGTGTCGGTGTTCGGCGGCATACTCGCTATAAACGGAGTAGTGGACGAAGCGACCGCGACCGAGATAAACAAAATATTCATCGAGATAGTTATGGCGTCGGGCTATACCGACGGCGCGCTCGAAATACTCGAGAGCAAAAAGAACATACGGCTTTTGCGTATCGACGATATAGCCGCGCGCCGCGCGCCCGATGCGTACGACATGAAAAAGGTTTACGGCGGACTGTTGGTGCAGCAATACGACGAGACCTTGATAGCCGACGAGGATATGAAAGTATTTTCGCGCAAAGCCGAAGTCAAAGTGACCGAAGCAAACGGCAAGACCAAAAAGACTTACGGCACGGGCGTCGTTACCAAGCGCAAGCCGACTAAGGACGAGATAGCCGCAATGATGTTTGCGTGGCGCGTCGTCAAGCACACCAAGTCGAACGCTATCGCGCTCGGCACGGCTGACGCGACGGTAGGTATCGGCATGGGGCAGACCAACCGCATATGGGCGACCGAACAGGCTATAGCGCACGCGGGCGAGCGTGCCAAAGGCGCGGCGCTCGCGTCCGACGCGTTCTTCCCGTTCGACGACTGCGTGCACGCCGCGGCAAAAGCGGGCATCACCGCGATAATCCAGCCCGGCGGTTCGGTGCGCGACGAGGACTCGATCAAGGCATGCGACGACGCGGGCATAGCGATGGTTTTCGTCGGCGACCGTCACTTCAAGCACTGATTTATAAACGCCCAGCGATACTTGTCCGCAGTATTATTTATGTTTTCGGCTATAAGCGCGCGGCGGTATCTCGCTCGAAACAACGGAGAACAAAAAGAGGATCGTATGAAAATGATCAAGCAGCAAATAGGGCATACGCCCCAGCATAAGCGCGGAACCGTCGGCGACGACGTGCTCGTAGTAGGCGGCGGCGGCAGAGAGCATGCCATTGTAAAAGCGCTCGAAAGATCGCCGCGCGTCGGCACGATCTACGCCGCGCCGGGCAATGCGGGCATGGGCGTAGTTCAAACGGGCATAGGCGCGACGGATATAGAAAAGATAGTCGAGTACGTCAAAGCCAACGGCAATATAAAGCTCACCGTAGTCGCGCCCGACGATCCGCTCGCAATGGGGTTGGTCGACAGACTGACGGAACTCGGGTTCAAGGCGTTCGGACCGAAAAAAGCCGCGGCAAAGCTCGAGTGGTCGAAGGCGTACGCAAAGGACTTCATGAAAAAGTACGGTATTCCCACGGCGGACTATGCGGCGTTCACCGACGCGCAGTGCGCTAAGGACTACGTAAACTCGCTCGATTATAACGTGGTAGTCAAAGCGGACGGGCTTGCGCTCGGCAAAGGCGTTATCATATGCAACGACAAAGCCGAGGCGTGCGCCGCAATCGACGAGATCATGACGGATAAAAAGTTCGGCGAAGCGGGAAATTCGCTCGTAGTCGAGCGGTTTATAACGGGTTATGAAGTGTCGCTGTTGGCGTTCGTCGACGGCGAACATTACAGTCTCATGCCGACCGCATGCGACCACAAGCGCGCGCTCGACGGCGACGAAGGGTTGAATACGGGCGGGATGGGCGCGTACAGCCCGTGTCCCGCGTTTACGCGCGAACTGCTTGCCCGCACCGAAGAGACCGTAGTAAAACCGACCGTGCGCGGTATGAAAGCCGAGGGCGCGCCGTTTACGGGCGTGCTGTATTTCGGGCTTATGGTCGACGGCGACGATGTGCGCGTGCTCGAATACAACGCGCGTTTCGGCGACCCCGAAACGCAAAGCGTATTGCCGCTTTTGCAAAGCGATCTTTACGAGATTTTTCTCGCCACAGTCGACGGTACGCTCGATAAACTCGACGTAAAGTGGAGCGACAAAAAATCGATAAACGTGGTGCTCGCAAGCGGCGGGTATCCGCTTGCATACGAAAAGGGCAAGCTCATAAGCGGGCTTGATCGAGTGGACGGTGCGGACGTGTACTTTGCCGGCGTCATGGAAAGCGACGGAATGCTCGTCACGAACGGTGGAAGAGTGCTGTGCGTTCAGGCGATGGCGGACGACTTCGCCGCGGCAAAAAAGACCGTTTACGACAATATAGAAAAGATAAAGTTCGACGGCTGTTTTTACAGACGCGATATAGGGAAAAAGCTTTAATAAAGTAACATAGCGAGGAGCTTATGATAAAGAGAATATATACCGAAAGGGCATCGAGCAATATCGGACTCGAGCGCGAAATATACGAAAACCTCGGCATAGAGGTAAAAGCGCGAGCGTTTATACGTTACGACGTGGAGGGCTTGTCGGACGCCGACTTTGAAAAAGCGGCACCCGTGGTGTTTTCCACGCCCGCGACCGATACGGTATACCGCGAAACGTTGCCCGCGCTGTCGAGCGACGACAAGGTGTTCGGCATAGAGTATCTGCCGGGGCAGTTCGATCAACGCGCCGATTCGGCGGCGCAGTGCGTTCAGCTCCTCACTCAGAGTGCGCGTCCCACTGTGCGTTGCGCGACGGTGTACGCCATGCAGTGCTCGGACAAGGCGCTCGACGCGGTAAAGGGGTATTTGGTAAACCCCGTCGAGAGCAGACTGTGCTCGCTCGAAAAGCCGAGTTCGCTCGAGCAAAAAGTGGCTAAACCCGAACCGGCGCGGCTCGTCGAAGGCTTTACGCAAAAACCTTACGTCGCGCTTTACGCGTTCTATAAAGAGCAAGGTTTTGCGATGAGCATGGACGATCTCGTCTTTGTTCAGTCGTACTTCCGCGGCGCGCGTCGCGAGCCGACGTATACCGAGCTTAAGGTGATAGACACATATTGGTCGGACCATTGCAGGCACACCACGTTCTTGACCGCGCTCAAGACCAAGATCAAATCGGACAATCCGCATATCGCGCAGGCGTATGCCGATTATACGGATATGTTCAACGCCACGTACCAAGGCAGAGCGGATAAATACCCGTCGCTCATGGACGTTGCGACCATCGGCGCGAAAGTGCTCAAAAAACAAGGCTACGTGAGCGCGCAGGACGTTTCGCCGGAGATCAACGCATGCACTATAAAGCACGACGTTATCATGCGCGACGGAACGAGCGAGCCGTGGTACATACTGTATAAGAACGAAACGCACAACCACCCGACGGAGATAGAACCGTTCGGCGGCGCGGCTACATGCTTGGGCGGCGCTATCCGCGATCCGCTGTCTGGCAGGGCGTACGTGTATCAAGCGATGCGCGTAACGGGCGCGGCGGATATAAACGCGCCGTTCGATAAAACCATAGACGGCAAGCTTCCTCAGCGCGTTATAAGCAAGCGCGCGGCGAAGGGCTACAGCTCGTACGGCAACCAGATAGGACTTGCTACGGGCGAAGTAAAGGAATACTATCACGACGGCTACGTAGCCAAGCGTTTGGAAACGGGCTTCGTAGTCGGCGCGGTCAAAGCGGAAAACGTCGTGCGCGAAGAACCGGCGGCGGGCGACGCGGTGTTGCTGTTGGGCGGAGAAACGGGCAGAGACGGTTGCGGCGGCGCGACCGGCTCGAGCAAAGCTCACGACCTTCATTCGATAGAAACGTGCGGCGCGGAAGTGCAAAAGGGCAACGCGCCGATAGAGCGCATGCTGCAGCGGCTCATGCGCAACGGCGAGTTCACAAAACTCGTAAAACGCTGTAACGATTTCGGCGCGGGCGGTGTGTCCGTAGCTGTCGGCGAGCTTGCGCCGGGGCTTGATATAGATCTTTCGGCAGTGCCAAAAAAATACGCGGGACTTTCCGCTACCGAACTTGCAATATCCGAAAGTCAGGAACGCATGGCAATAGTGGTGGCGGCGAGCGACGTGGACAGAGTAAAAGAACTTTGCGCGGACGAAAATCTCGAGGCTACGCGTATAGCTACCGTGACGGATACTGCGCGCATGCGCATGTTCCTCGACGGAAACATGATCGTCGATCTCGAGCGCAAGTTCCTCGACAGCAACGGCGTGCGTCAGGAAGCGACCGCGCTGATCAAGGACGATAAGATAACGCGGTTCGGCAGTTTGTCGTCTAAGCGCGCCGCTATGTATAAAAAAGGCGATTATCAAGGACTGCTCGCCGATATTCTTTCCGATTACAACGTGTGTTCGCAAAAGGGCTTGTCCGAAATGTTCGACTCCACAGTCGGCGCGAACTCGGTATTCATGCCGTTCGGCGGCAAGAACCAAGCTACTCCGTCTCAGGTCATGGCGGCAAAGCTGCCCGCGGACACCGATATTTGCACGGTGTGCTCGCACGGATTCAATCCCGCGCTATGCGAACAGTCGCCGTTTGTGGGCGGTATGTATTCTGTCATCGTTGCTGTGGAAAAACTCGCCGCGGCGGGAGTACGGCCCGAAAATATATATTTGACGATGCAGGAATTTTTCGCGCGCTGTACGGATGCGGAGAAATGGGGCGCGCCCATGTCGGCGTTGCTCGGCGCGCTCGACGCGCAGATCAATCTCAAAAAAGCGGCTATCGGCGGCAAGGACTCGATGAGCGGAACTTTTGAAAAGATTTCCGTGCCGCCCACGCTCATTTGCTTTGCGTGCGGCGTGGCGGACAGCGCGTCGGTATGCGACAACGTGTTCAAGACCCACGGCGAGCGCGTATACCGCTACAGGCTCAAACGCGACGAGTTCGGTTATCCCGACTTTAACAATCTGAACGACTTTTTGGCGCTTTTGGCGGGCGAGATCGGCAGAGGCAACGTGACCGCGGCGTCGGTCGTAGAATGCGGCGGCGCGGCGGCTACTGTGATAAAATCGTGCTTGGGCAACGGGCTCGGTTTCGCTTTCGCGTCCGCAGACCGCAGTTTGTTCGAGGAGAGCGACGGCGATATAATTTTCTCGGCTCGCACGGGCGACGACTTTTTCGGGTACGATCTCGAGTTTGTCGGGCTTACGACCGACAGCGGCAACTTTACCGTCGGCGCAACCGTGTCGCGCGCGGCGGACGATTCGTTTATCGTGTTCGACGGCAAGGACGTGGACGGCAAGGCGGTCGCTCGCGCGTTTGCGGGCACGTTCGAGTCTGTGTACCCCACGACGGCGGAGGCAAAAGGCGAGACCGTGGACGTGAGCTTTACGGAGAAAAACGTTTTGTCGGAACGCGCGCGTTCGGGCAAAAAGAGTAAAACCGTAAAAGTGTTCATACCGGTATTCCCCGGCACCAACTGCGAGATAGAAACGGCAAAACGGTTCAAGGAAGCGGGTGCGGAACCCGTGGTGTTTGTCGTCAAAAACCGTACCGACGCTCAAGTCGAGGAATCGGCGAAGCAAATGGCAAAGCTCGTAAAATCGTGCAGAATATTGGCTCTGCCGGGCGGATTCTCGGGCGGCGACGAGCCGGACGGCAGCGCGAAACTGATCGCGGCGTTTCTGTCGAACCCCAAGATCGCCGAGGCGATAGAGGATATGCTGTATAACCGCGACGGTTTGGCTATAGGCATTTGCAACGGATTCCAAGCGTTAGTCAAGCTCGGACTTTTGCCGGGCGGACATATCAAAGCCCCGCAAAAGTCCGACCCCGTGCTCACTTTCAACAATATAGGCAGACACGTGTCGACGCTCGTAGACGTGCGCGTTTGTACGTCCAACAGCCCGTGGCTCAAGTACTGCAACGTCGGCGGCGTGTACAGAGTGCCCGTCTCGCACGGCGAAGGCAAGTTTACGGCGAGCGACGGCGTGATAGAGGATCTGATACGCAACGGGCAGATCGCGACGCAGTATTGCACGCCCGACGGTCACGCGACCATGACGTCGCCGTTCAATCCCAACGGTTCGGTAATGGCGATCGAGGGTCTTGTAAGCCCCGACGGCAGGATCCTCGGCAAAATGGGGCATAGCGAACGCATAGGCGAGTTCATTATGAAAAACGCAACTACGTATGCCGAAACCGATATGCAATTGTTCAGAGCGGGCGTAGAGTACTGCAAGAATTAAGAATTTAGAATTATGAATTAAGAATTTTCGGTTTAATTTCGTTACGGTTCTTTATGGAGTAAGCGTTAGTAATAGCGCTTACTCTTTTTTATAAAGTCGAGATTCTTCGGTAAGCAGAAAACGGCTCAGAATGACAAAAGATATTTACAATCGTTCTGCATATTCTCTTTTGTCATTCTGAGGCGAAGCCGAAGAATCTCAACTTAATTTAAGCCATCTCCTTTGGAGAGGGTGGGCGCGCAATGCGCGCTCGGGAGAGGTGATTTGCATATAGCAGTATTAGAAATGTAAAATTCAATCTTATGATTGCGCTTTACATTTCTTTTTCAATGTAGTATAATACCCGTATGTTCGGAGCGTATCTTGCAACGGTAATAATAACGGCGGCGGCGTCCGTCGCGGCGACTGCTGCGATAGTTTATCAAGTAGTCAAGCTTGTTATGCGTCAGATCAAGCTGTATCACTCGATAACGCTCGTCGAGCTTAGGACGAACAAGATAGCGTATTGGATATTCGCGGGCGTTATCGGGTTTTTGATGTTTTATCTTATCATGCAGATGGCGGACGGCGAATCGCCCGGCGTCGTGGCGTTTGCCACGCTGTTCGGCGCGGATATGCTGCATGCCGACATAGCCTTTGCTTTCGCATTGCTCGTGATGACGGCGAGCGAAGCGCTCGTGATAGGTCTCGCGCTCAGTCGCAACGCGATAGTCGATAAGGGCGTATATACCAATTTCGCAGTGCTCGATTGGCATCAGGTCAGAGACTATATGATCGACGAGGACAAAGGCATAGTCGTGCTGTCGTCGGATAAAGATACGTTTTCCACTTTGCGCCGTTTGACAAGTCCGTTCAAGGTAAAAAAGCAGGATGTGGAAAAGATAAAATTTATACTCAATAAGAACAAAAACAAATTTTCGGATTACGGCGCGGATTGATATATGGAAAAAGACATAGAAAAATTACTCGATAATATGGTCGTGCCCGAAATGGAGTACGTAAAGACCAAAAACGCAGTCGCCGTGCCGGAAGTGCCGGAAGTCGTGCTGCCCAAAACCAAAGCCGAGATGTATCGCGAGGCTAAGGGCAGGCTCGACCAAAAAACCGTGCCCGCGTCCGTCGCGTACGAACCCAAAAAAAAGCGCGCCGCAAAAAAGCGAAAGGCGGAGCGCAAGCCGGATACCGATCGGAACGCAAGCGACGATACGCCCAAATCGGAAACGCTCGAAATGCTCAAAAAGCGCATCGGGAGTTTGCGTAAAATAGTCGAAGAACCTAAATGGGTGGGCAGTGCGGACGAACTCGTGCCGTTCGCTTGGCGCAATCCGCTCTGCACCGATATAGAAAAACCGACAAAGCTATACCGTGCAGCCGCGGGCGTGCCGCGCGAGCGTTCGCTGTTTTTGCCCGTGCCGCATAAGAATAATCAGAACTGAAAAGTATCGCATTTAAGCGCGGAGCCGTCCGCGCTTTATTTTTCGTGTTTTTTTACGGTTATAGTTGTATCGCGATCATGATATGATTTATTACGCACAGCCGGCGTGTTCTGTGATGTCTGCGAAAACGATAACATAATGTAATATATTGACTGTTTTTGCGAAGCGGTCGCGGCGCATACTTTCGCATGCTACAATGAATGTGAATTTAATTCACGGAGTGCGATCATGCGGCTTAGTAAGTGGCAAACTGCGATAATAACGCTTTTGAACGTAATAATAGCTACGCTCGTTATTGTAATAGCGGTCACGGGCAGGGGAACGGCGAACGGCGGCGCGGACGGAACGCCGTCCGTACCCGACGCGCCGACGGTAACCGATCCCGAACACGTCAAGCTGCGCGACGCGGCGGCGGGGCTTGTGCCCGAGATCGAGCGCGAAACGCGGCTTATGGGCAGCGGCGACGAAACGGCGGTCAACGTGTTTTTTCGCGGCGGCGTTACATACATATTCGGCAACGCCACGGTAGCCGATTACGATTTCGACAGTTACGGCGGATTTTTGTGCGTGGTGAACGGCGCGGGTACTATTCTGTCGTTTACGTATTACGACGGGCGAATATACGGCGTGTGCGATTACGGCGCGGGATATGTAGTAGCGGCGGGGCGCAAGCTGTACCGCACCGAATATACGGGCGAAAAGCACGAGTGCGCGGCGTTCGACGGCGACGCGCTCGACGTGTTCTGCGCGGACGGCGGCGATTTGTCGGCAAAAAACGGAAAGATCGCGCTCGTTACTCAGCCGACGCCCAATTCGCTCAAGCTCACGGAGTATTCTTTTACGGGCGACAAACTCAACTCGGGTCGGTCTACGTCCATATACAGCGGGTATACCGTTAAATATTTCGATTGTTACGATTTCGGCGGATCGTATGTGATCTCCGCGCGGGTGTACAGCCTGCCGCGTTACGATTCGCTCGCGTTCTACTCGTTCGCGGCAGGCGGCGACGCAACAGTGCATTACTTCGGCGGCGACGTGTCGCTGTCTACGCCGTACGCCGTAATGCCGTTTTCGGCGGGTTACTTCGCGGTCGCGAGCATAAACGGCGTTGCCGCGATACTGTCGGTCGATTATTCGTTTACGAGCTTTCATTCGGTCACGCTCGGATTCACATGCACTGCGGCGCGGTTGTTATACGCGGATAATAAATATTACGCATGCTACGAGCGCGGCGACGGTGCGGTGTGCTATACCGTCGAACCCGATCTTAAACGCGAACAGCTCGATCTCGGCGGCATGAGCGTAGGCTTTGCGACAAAGCTCGGCGTTACCGCGCTTGCGGGCAAATCGAACGACGGCGCGACAATACGCTACGGTTCCGACGTGCTCGAGCTGGGAATAAAAGACCCCGTATTTTACGGCATGACCGTGTATGAAGGTAACGTTATAGCGGTGCTGTCGGCTATCGGCGGCGACGCATTGAGCGCTCCGAGCGGAAACAGAGACGTTTACGTCGTGACGATAAAGGGCGGCGCTATCGGGTTATAGAACGGAGTCGCGGATAATCGAACATATTTTATCCGTGCCGTCAACTCGGAGCTTCGCCATTGCCGCGCTGTAGCGCGAGCGGCTGTTGTACAAATTGATCGTGGCGTCGATCAGGTTCTTATCGTTCAGCGCGCCCTCGCGCAGCACTTCTATCGCGCCGCGCCGATTGTAATATTCCGCGTTTTGTATCTGATCGCCGCGCGACGCGCGCTCGAGCGGTATACACACGGCGGGAATATTGAGCGCGATAAGCTCGGCAAGCGAGCCTGCGCCGCCGCGCGTTACGGCAATGTCCGCCGCCGCGTATAGCCCCGGCATATCCGAACAGAACTCGATAGGCTTGTATCCGAGCGCGGGCGGGATCGAGTTTTTGTTTTTGCCCGTCACGTGCACGACGTTGAACAACCGCAGCAGCCGCGGCAATGCGGATGCTACCGCGTCGTTTATCGTCGCCGCGCCGAGCGAACCGCCCATGACGAGCAGAACGGGCTTGCTGTCGGCAAACCCGAGCGCGGTCTTTTCTCTGCGGTAAAGCCGAGGATCGAGCGCCGCGCCTACGTACGTTCCGCCGAGCGCGCCCGCCGTATCCTCGAATGCAGTCAGTATGTTTGCCTTGCGGCGTTTCGACACTTTGGTCACTATCCCCGGAGTGAGATCGCTTTCGTGCGCGATCACGGGCGTCTTTTTTGCCGCGAGCACAACGGGCAGCGCGGCGAATCCGCCCTTGGAAAATATCAGATCGGGCGCGATCTCGCGCAATACTTTTTTCGCGTCGCCGATACATTTGATCAGCTTTACGGGAATAGCGAGATTTTTCAATATCGCGTCGCGTCTCAGCTTAACGGTGTCTATACGGTAGAACGGAACGTGCCGCTGCTCGCACAGCGTCTTTTCCATGCCGTCTCCGCCGATGTATACGCAATCGTACTCGCCGCGCAGACGTTCTATTAGCGCGAGGTTGGGCATGACGTGACCCGCCGTGCCGCCGCCGCAAAAAACGATTCTTTTCATATCCTATATTATTATGAGCAATAACAAATAAAAGTTCGCGCGACTATTGACAAATTTTATATTTTACTTTATAATATACGTAAGCGCGTTTTATAAACGGCTGTATTCGGAGGGATCATGGAATTTTTGACGATGCGCGACGGCAAAAGCGTTGCGGTGCGGTATTGGGAGGACGTCAAGTCGCCCCGCGCCGCAGTGGTGCTCGTTCACGGAATGTGCGAATATATAAGTCGCTACGACGACTTTTGCAAATATCTCAACTCCAACGGGTTCTACGTCATCGGCATGGACAATCGGTCTTTCGGCGACACCGATCCCGACAGGCTCGGCAGCGGTTACCCCGGCATGTTCGAGGATACTGTGGACGACATAAAAACGGAAGTCGACACTGCCAAGGCGCGCTGGAACACCGACAAGGCGTTCGTTATAGGTCATAGCTACGGCTCGCTGCTCACGCAGCGGTTTATAGAAAAGTACCACCGCGACGTGCTCGGCGCGATACTTTGCGGTTCTACGCTCCAGAGCGGATTCATACTCAAGCTCGGCAGCGCCATTGCCGACGGAAAGTACAAAAAGAACCCCGACGAGATAGGCGAGATATTCGCCAAGCTCACTTTCAAGAGCTACGACAAAAAGATCAAGGACGGCGAAAACGGCTGGATCAACCGCGACAAAGCGGCTGTCGCCGTATATAACGCCGACCCGCGCTGCAACTTTATGTGCAAGGTCGGATTTTATAAATCGATGTTCGACGGGCTTAAACTTACAAATAAGGAACGCGGATGCGTGCCGGGGAACTTCAGATTGATGATAGCGTCCGGCACGAACGACGGCGTCGGCGGCTACGGCAAGCTCATCAAAAAACTCGTTAAGGAATACGAGAAAAAGTGCGGGCTTTCTCCGCGCGTAAAAATGTACGAAGGCGGACGCCACGAAATACTCAACGAGATAAACAAGGGCGAAGTGTACGAGGACTTTGCGGCTTTCCTCGACGATTGCCTCGACGCGGCGGAAAGCAAGAATTGAGCCGCTTTCAAACCGCAGTCCCAAAGGAGGGTCGCAATGGCTTTACGCAGAGCAAAATCGTTAAGCAAAGGGAAAAAAATCGCGGTTATCGCGGGATCGGTCGCTGGCGGCATCGTGCTTGCGCTTATTCTCACGGTAGCGATATATTTATTGTGCGTGGTGTGCGGATATTATCGGATCGAGGATAATATGCCGCTCGAGGTGCGGAACAACAACGACGGTTCGGCGGTGTTCTGCGATAAATCGTACAGCATAATGACGTACAACGTCGGTTTCGGCGCGTACGGTCCGCAATATACGTTCTTTATGGACACCGGCATTATGAAAGACGGCACAAAAACCCGAGGCAAGTACGGCACGGCGGTGAGCAAAGCGGACGTCGAGAAAAATATTTCGGGCGCGGCGCGCGTCGTAGAAGAATTTTCGCCCGACTTCGCAATCATTCAGGAAGTGGATTACGACTCGACGCGCAGTTATAAAGTCGATCAGCGCGTCAAGTTTTCGGGCATCGACGGTTACGCGTCGGTGTTTGCGGAGAACTATCACAGCAGCTATCTTTTCTATCCGTTCAATGATCCGCACGGCAAAAACAATGCGGGAATAATGACGCTCGGCAAGTACGAGTTTTCGGACAGCACGCGGTACAGTTTTCCCATCGCCGACGATCTTTCAAAGTTCACCGATCTCGACCGTTGCTTTTCGGTGTCGCACGTGCCTGTGGATAACGGCAAAAGTCTCGCTATCGTCTCGTTGCACATGTCGGCTTACGATAAGGGCGGAGTGATACGAAAACAGCAGGCGGAATTGCTCGAAACCGTACTCGAACGCGAGTATGCCGCAGGCAATTACGTTATAGCGGGCGGCGATTTCAATCAGGATCTTATAGGCGACCTCAATAAGTTCGAGACAAATCAGCGCGTGCCCGAATGGGTGAGCACGTACGATCCCGCGGATATTCCCGAGCATTTTTCCATAATCGCGGACAAAAATTCGAGCGTCGGTTCGTGCCGCGGCGCGGACGTCAAGTGGGAACGCGGCAAAACGTACACGTGCGTTATAGACGGATTCATCGTGTCGGATAATGTTCGCGTCGATACGGTCGAGATAATAGACACCGACTTTGCGTATTCCGATCACAATCCCGTTAAAATGACGTTTTCGTTCGTCGTCGACGCGAAATAACTTATCGGATCGAACATAATGAACGTTGACGAAAAGTTGATAAACGCCATGTGCGAGATGTTTCGCATGTGTCCGTATATAGAAAAAGCCGTGCTGTTCGGCTCTCGAGCGCGCGGCGACAATACCGAGCGCAGTGACTACGATATTGCCGTATACGGTGATTTGCCTCGCGACGAACGTGCTCGGTTGCGTTATGATTTCGACGAGGCGCTGCCTACATTGCATAAGATCGATTTGATTTTCATGCAAGAACAGATTGCGTCGGAATTTACAGATAATATCGAAAAGGAAGGCGTTGAATTTTATGGTAAAAACCATGAATAAATACGATAATTTAAGTAAAGCGGTAAAGCGACTGAACGAAGCGAATATTCGATACAAGAAGTCGGCAGACGATCCGATCTATCAGGACGCGTTGATCAAACGTTTTGAATTTACCTTTGAGCTTGCGTGGAAAACCTTGCGGCAATTTATGATGGATTCGGGTTATCAAATGCCGAGCGTAACGCCAAAGGGCGTATTCGCTTACGCATATCAAGAGAGCATATTGCAAGACGAAAAAATTTGGCTTGATATGCTCGAAGACAGAAATTTATCCACTCACGATTACGGTTTTGAAATGGCGAAAGACATTGCCGATCGAATAAGCAATAAATATGCGAAATGTTTAGCCGCACTTGCGAAATACGTCGGCGACGCGATATAATAAGATCATCATGTTCAATATAGTTCTCGTAGAACCCGAAATACCCCAAAACACGGGTAATATATCGCGCACGTGCGCCTGCACGGGTAGCGCGTTGCACATAGTAAAGCCGATGGGCTTCGAGATCACCGACGCAAAACTCAAGCGCGCGGGACTTGATTATTGGGATAAACTCGATCTCACGTATTACGAAAACCTCGACGAATTTTTTGCCCGAAACGCGGGAGGAAAGTTCTATTATCTTTCCAAAAAAGCGAGCAAGCGTTATACCGACGCGCGTTTTCGCGACGGCGATTTTTTGGTGTTCGGCAAAGAGACCAAAGGGCTGCCCGAACACGTAGTGTTTGATAATCCCGATACCGCGTTGCGCATACCGATGGCGAACGGCTTGCGCTCGCTTAATCTGTCTAACACGGTCGCGCTTGTGCTGTACGAGGCGCTGCGCCAAAACGGTTTTCGGGACTTGATCTGACGCGCGCAAACCGCAGTAATGCGCCGCGCCGAAAAACCGCGCTCAAACGGTTGAAAAAAAAACTTATTTGTGCTACAATGTAAGAGTGGTTTTTTACCCGTTACCGAAAATCGACGAATTTCGGAATTTTATCGGTATCGGGCAGAATCCGAATAAACGATTGCTATTGTTGGAGTTATCATGACCGAACATTACAATGCAGGAGATATACGAGTCCTCGAAGGACTTGACGCGGTGCGGCTGCGCCCGGGTATGTACATCGGTACAACGGGCGTAAAAGGCTTGCATCATATTTTGTGGGAGATCGTCGACAACTCGATCGACGAGGTTTCCAACGGCTATGCGACTACCGTGTTCGTTACCGTTCACGGCGATGGCAGCGTGTCCGTAGAGGACGACGGCAGAGGTATTCCCGTTGACGTTCATCCCAAGCTCGGCGTATCGGGCGTCGAGGTCGTGTTTACGCAATTGCACGCCGGCGGCAAGTTCGATACGAGCAATTACGCGCACTCGGGCGGACTCCACGGCGTGGGCGCGTCCGTCACAAACGCGCTTTCGGAATGGCTGCGCGTCGAGGTGTATAAAAACGGCACAACGTACCGCATGGAATTCGAGTCGAAGGAAGTGAACGGCGAAGTCAAGGGCGGCGTGCCCAAGTATCACTTGATAGACACGGGCGAAAAAACGGACAAGCACGGTTCGCGCGTGCGGTTCATGCCCGATAAGCGCATTTTCGAGACGGTCATTTTTCAATTCGAGACGATCGCGCGTCGGCTCAAAGAGCTTGCGTTTTTGAACAAAGGCGTGCGCATCAAGCTTGTAGACGAGCGTGTGCCTATGGGCGACGGTTACCGTTCGCTCGAATACTGCTATGAAGGCGGTATCATAGATTTCGTCAAATACATCGACGAAGCCAAGGAAACGTTGTACGATACGCCCGTATTCATAAAGGGCGAGCGCGACGGCATATCGATGGAGCTTGCGTTTCAGCATACCGACGCGTACACGGAAAACCTGTTTTCGTACGTAAACAACATTCCCACGACCGAGGGCGGCACGCACGAAACGGGCTTTAAGTCGGCGTACACCAAAGTCATGAACGACTTTGCGCGTAGAGTGGGCATGCTCAAGGAAAAGGACTCCAACCTTTTGGGCGACGACTACCGCGAAGGATTGACTGCCGTACTGTCGGTGCAAATGACCAACGTGCAGTTCGAGGGTCAGACAAAGACCAAGCTCGGCAATCCCGCGGCGCGTATAGCGATAGAAGCGCTCGTATCTCAGCTTTTGTGCGAGTACTTCGGCGATGCGAAAAACGAGGCGGTCGGCGAGGCAATACTCAAAAAAGGCTTGCTCGCGGCAAAAGTCCGCGAAGCGGCTCGAAAAGAAAAGGAGATCACCCGCGCCAAAAACGCGATAGAGAGTTTCAACCTCGTAGGCAAGCTCACGCCGTGCACGGGCAAAAAACCCGAAAACAACGAGCTGTTTATCGTAGAGGGCGACAGCGCGGGCGGCACGTGCAAGCAAGCGCGCGCTCGGTCGTATCAGGCTATTCTTCCGTTGCGCGGCAAACCGCTCAACGCAGAGAAAAAGCGCATAGACCAAGTGCTTGCAAACGAGGAGATCCGCACGCTTATTTCCGCGCTCGGCAGCGGCATAGGCGAGGACTTCAACGTAGACAATCTCAATTACCACAAAGTGATCATACTGTCCGATGCGGACGTGGACGGGTACCATATCCGCGCGATACTTTTGACGTTCTTCTTCAGATACATGAAAGACCTCATAACCGAGGGGCATGTGTATATAGGTCTGCCGCCGCTGTATAAGATAGCGAAGGGCAACAACGTAGAATACGCCTACGACGAGGAGGCGCTCGCCGCCGCAAAGTCCAAGATGGGCAAGGGCGCGCTCATTCAGCGTTACAAAGGCTTGGGCGAAATGAACGCCGATCAGCTTTGGGAGACTACCATGGACCCGAAAAACCGCGCGCTCGTGCAGGTCACGATCGAGGACGCGGCGGAAGCGGAAAAGCTCGTTTCGGTGCTCATGGGCGACGCCGTCGATCTGCGCCGCGAGTATATAATCGAACATGCGGATTTCAACAAAGTCGATAACTTCAACAGATAAACGTTTCGGATCTGCGTCCGCGAGCCGAACTTCGCGCCTTGCGTCGCTCGACGTACCGTAAAAGTACGTTATCGCTCAGTATGTGAAACGCTCTCGAGCACGGCATTTGTGTGTGAACGCATAAGCTTCGGTCTATCGGCGTTTCGACGGACGATCGCAGTTTAAGAAATCGACAACAATACAAATACAGTCATAAGACTTATAAGGATTGCTATGGAACAAGAAGAGAAACGCACAAGAATAATACTTCAAACAATGGAAGACGTTATGCGCGATTCCATGATCCCGTATTCGGAATCGGTCATACTCGACCGTGCGTTGCCGCGCGTCGAGGACGGACTGAAGCCCGTTCAGCGTCGTATATTGTATACCATGCAGCAGCTCGGCATCACGCCCGACAAACCGTATAAAAAGAGCGCGCGTATCGTAGGCGACTGCTTGGGTAAGCTCCACCCGCACGGCGACAGCTCCGTTTACCAAGCAATGGTGAGAATGGCGCAGCCGTTCAATATGGGTGCGGTGCTCGTGGACGGGCACGGTAACTTCGGCTCGGTCGACGGCGACGGTGCGGCGGCTATGCGTTATACCGAGGCGCGGCTCGCGCCGCTCGCGCTCGAGCTTTTGCGCGATATAGACAAGAACACGGTGCGTTGGTCGTGGAACTTCGACGACTCGATACTCGAGCCGGATATGCTGCCCGGACGTTTCCCCAATCTTTTGGTCAACGGTGCGACGGGCATAGCCGTCGGTCTTGCCACCAATATCCCGCCGCACAATCTAATGGAAACTATCGACGGCGTTATAGCGTTTATAGACAATCCTCGCATTTCGCTCAAGGACATAATGAAGATTATCAAAGCTCCGGATTTCCCGACGGGAGGCGTTATTATCCCGACCGAGCTTGAAAAGGCGTACGAGACGGGCAAGGGCAAAATCTCCATCCGCGCGAAAATGCACATAGAAAACGACGGCGACAAAAAGATAATAGTCATCGACGAACTGCCGTACCAAGTGAACAAAGCGCAGTTGCTCGAAAATATTATAAAAGTGCGCGAGGATAAAAAGGGTGTGTTGAGCGGAATTACCGACGTTGTGGACGAATCCGACAGAAGCGGCACGCGCGCGGTGATCAAGGTAAAACGCGATTATAACCCGCGCGAGATAATAAACACGCTGTTCAAGTACACCAATCTTTCCACGAACTTCTCGTTCAATATGGTCGCTATCGCGGACGGCAAGCCGCAGCTCATGGGCTTGCTCGATATAATAGCGTACTACGTAAATTATCAACGCGAGGTGATACTGCGCAGATCCAAGTACGAGCTTGACGCGGCGAAAAAGCGCGAGCATATTTTGGAAGGGCTTGTGATCGCCGTGCGCAACATCGACGAAGTTATCAAAATAATCAAAGCGAGCCAGAGCACCACGGCGGCTAAGGAAGCGTTGCGCAAGCGTTTCGAGCTTTCCGAGATCCAAGCTCAAGCCGTGCTCGACATGCGTCTCGCGCGTCTCACGCATCTCGAAATATTCAAGCTCGAAAACGAACTGCGCGACGTGCGCAGCGAGATAGCGCGTCTCGAGGCGATCGTCGCGAGCAAGCGCATGCAAATGGAGCTTGTAAAGACCGAGCTTTTAGGGATCAGAAAACAGTACAGAGAAAACCGAAAATCGAGCATAGTCGCGTCGGCTGAGAATTATGTTGTGCCGAGCGACGACGAGAAACCGACTTACGAGTACGTGATCGCGGCAAACGCCAATCATCAACTCAAAAAAATGCTCGTCAAAAATTTCACCATGGCAACCAAGGACTTTACCGATACGTCCACGCTCGGCGAGATCTGTCCGATACTCGTCAAGGCGAAGTCGCCCGACCGCGTATATTGCTTTACCAACATGGGCAATTGCTACAAAGTGGATGTGGAGAGCATTCCCGACGGAAAGTGGCGCGAGGACAAGGGCGCGCAGCTTTGCAAGATAGTCGCGGACGCCGTAGAGGGCGAATATCCCGTCTACATGCGGCTCGTCGAGGAGAAACTGCCCAAGAATAATCTGTTGTTCTACACCAAACTCGGCATGATCAAGCGTAGCGCATGGAGCGAGTACAACGTGGTCAAGTCGAGTTTTCAGGCGACGAAACTCCGCGACGGCGACGAGGTCATCGCGATCGAGGACGAGCTTGCCGAAGAATGTTCGCTTATGTTCGTTACGCGCGACGGCATGTGTCTCAACGCCGATATGAGCGATATTCCTGCGCAAGGTCGTATAGCCGCGGGCGTTAAGGGCATCTCGCTCGCGGACGGCGACGAGTGCGTTATGATTAAGCAGGTCAACGGCGACGGCGAGATCGCGCTGTGCACAAACTACGGGTTCGTAAAACGCGTGCTCGTGTCGCAGATAGATATACTCGGCAGATACCGCAAGGGCATAAAGGTGATTGACTTCGGCAAGGTCAAAGAAGAAAAGGACGAAGCCGGCAATAAGATAAAGCCCGCGCTCGTATTCGCATCGTGCGTGACTGTGCCGTATAAAGTTGTGCTCAATGTGGACGGCGAGTATCTCACCGCATACTCCACCGAGAACTTCTCGATAGAAAACCGCACGCATACGGGCAGACAACTGCTGCGCGGCAGGCATATAATCAAAGGCGCATACCCGTATAACGACAAACTCAAAAACAGCGGAAATTAAACGGATTAAAAAAGCAAGTGCGAAGATCGCGCTTGCTTTTGCGTTGCGGTAAGTTATCTGTAGATTTTTTTCGCAAGACGCACGTCTTTAAGATATTTTTGAGTTTCCGGAAATATCTCGTCGCCGTCGAGAAATTTTCTTGCGTTCGTTTCGCCGGCGTTGTAAGCCATGAGCGCGGCGGATTCGTCGCCGTCGAACTTTTCGAGCAGTATCGAGAGGTAATAGCAGCCGCAACGCAGATTGGTCTGCGGATCGTATGCGTCAGGCGCTTTTATGCGCAAAGCCGCCGCGCACGAAGTAAACGTCTGCGGCATCAATTGCATAAGCCCGACCGCGCCTTTGTCGGAAACGGCTTTGCGGTCGAACTTGCTTTCCGCCCATACGACGGAGCGCACGAGCCTGCGCTCCAGCCCGAATTCGTCGGCTGCGGCGTTAAGCTCGTTCGCATACTTGTTCGGAAACGCCATGCACAGCGCGATGCCGCCGATAACGGCGCATGCGGCGAGCGCGGAAATTGTTATCATGATCGCTTTACCGAGCTTGGATTTCATATACATATTATACGGTAATATACCGACAAATATTAGAATTTTATTAAAAATCGGCGCGCGTCGTTAAATCGTTTTGATAATGACCGTGTAAGTGATAGACTGAATATATGTAAATCGTGTGAGAGGTTGCTATGCTCGAAGTCAAACATTTACGCAAAAAGTACAGAACCAAAAACGGCGTTATAACAAACGCGCTCGACGATGTGAGTTTGACGTTTTCGGAAACGGGCATGGTTTTCATTCTCGGTAAATCGGGCAGCGGAAAATCGACTTTGCTAAACGTGTGCGGCGGACTCGACAAGCCCGATTCCGGCGAGATCGTGATAAAAGGCAAGAGCAGCAAGGATTTTACCGCACAGGATTTCGACAGTTACCGCAACACGTACGTCGGTTTCGTTTTTCAAGAATACAACGTGCTCAACGAGTTTTCCGTAGAGGAAAACATAGCGATCGCTCTCGAGCTTCAAAACAAAAAACGCGACAAGGCGGTCATTGACAAGATACTCGCCGACGTGGACATGCGCGATTTTTCTATGCGCAAGCCCAATACTCTGTCGGGCGGACAAAAACAGCGCGTTGCCATAGCGCGTGCGCTCGTTAAATCGCCCGAGATAATAATGGCGGACGAGCCGACGGGCGCACTCGACAGCGGCACGGGCAAGCAGGTTTTCGATACGCTTAAAAATCTGTCCAAGGAAAAGCTCGTGCTCGTAGTGTCGCACGACAGGGATTTTGCCGAACAGTACGCCGACCGCATAATAGAGCTGAAGGACGGAAAAGTAATTTCCGATCAAGTCCGCACCGTGCGCGAAAGCGGCGAAGACGGCGAAGACGGCGAAAAATCGAATAGAAACGTACGGTTTTTCGGCACGGACACGGTATGCGTCGAGCGCGGTTCGGAGCTTACCGACGACGATATGCAGAGTATAAAGCGGTTCTTGACGAAGTCGGGCGGCGCAGCCGTAATATCCACGTCGCACGAGCGGATAACGAGCATGAAAAAAGACATGCCGGAGCTGGATGTAGGCGGGTTCGAGGAGTTGCCCGAGCAGCCGAAGTCGAAAACGTACGCGCCGCAGCGGCTCATACGCTCGCATCTGCCTTTGCATCATGCCATACGCATCGGCGCGAGCGGGCTGAAAACAAAACCCGTTCGGCTCGTGTTCACGATACTTCTTTCCGTCATGGCGTTTGTGATTTTCGGCATGGCGTCAACGCTGATGATGTTTAACGAAAAGTCGGTGACCGTGCGCACACTCGTGGACAACGGCGACGATTATATCATACTAAACAAGAAATATTGGCGGACCGTAAACGTCTATGACGGCGACAGACTTAATTACTCGTACGAGGACGATGTGGAAACATTTTATACGTACGCCGAGTACGAGGAGTATAAAAAAGCGCATGCCGGCACCGTCGCGTCGGTGGATACTTCGTTGCAGATAGATAATATTCAACTCGGTAAGTATGCGCAACCGTTTTACGTTATGTACACGGACGGGTTCATTCTCTCGGATCCGTCGATCAAAATAGTTGACGGGGGAGGACGCTTGCCTGCTGCGGCAGACGAGATAGCCGTGCCGCAGTTCTTTTTCGACGCACTGCGCACGGACGGCTCGTCGCTCGCAGTCACGGACGACGACGGTAACGAAGAGACCATCGACGATATTCGTACTATAAAAGATATCCTGTATACCGATACGAACAAGATCGTTTTGAATATCGGGGCGTATGCTTTTAAGATAGTGGGCGTGTATAAATCCAACGACGTTCCGCGTGCGTATGCCGAGCTGAAAAAAGCCGCGGACGCCGGTCGAGAATATACGGGCAACGAACTTACGGTAATGATGTGGAACATGGCGCGTCGCGGCGGATTGTACTCGCGATTCATCGTCACAGAAGAAATAATAAAGCATCTCGTTAAAAGGCCTGTCGTATCGGAGAATATCGACGCAGAATATTTCGACGAGTCGAGAGGCATAAATATTCTTTATCCGAACATGGACAGCGACTATGTTCAATATATGCAGCGTTTGGCGTCGGACATAGATAAACCGTTGTTGAACGTGTACAACTTCGACGGAGATAGTTTGACGTCGCTTGCCGAGCGAAGTATTGCGGTATCGGCAGACTGCGTAACGCGCAGCATGATATCGCGGATCTCCGATTATTATGAGCAAATAATAAATAATAACGAAAGCGTCGGCTCCGACGAACTCGAAGCCGCAGAAGCCGTTGTTCTTGCTTTGAACGATATATATAATGCCGAAGGCTACTATTCGCCAGAACGATGCTTGCCCGTATATAAATCCGCGTATGCGTTCATGAAAGAACGGGAACTTGATTTTAACGTGACGTTGAATTCTTACGACGATTTCGGCAACGAACTTATCGACAAAAACGTTGTTATTGCCGGTGTGTTCTTCGATAGAATGAACTATACGTGCGCTTATCTTTCCGACGAGCTGTACGAAAAATATTTTTACGAACATGAGTCCGATAAGTACAGAACCGAGTACGTAACTAAATACGTCGTACCCGAGGATGCGTATATCTCGGCGTTACTCGTTCCCAATACCCGCGCGACGGCGGAAAAACTCGTAAACCTTACGTATTTGCGCGGCGCAGACGATTCGTCGGCAAGCATAGGCAATTCGATAATGGACACGCTCGAAATCGTGTTCGCAGTAGTGGAAGTGCTATGGAAAGTATTTTTGGTGTGGGGGCTGGTCCTCGCGCTGTTCGCGTTTTTGCTGATGTTCAACTTCATATCCGCGTCGATCACAGCTAAGAAAAAAGAGATAGGCGTACTGCGCGCCATCGGCGCGCGTTCTGTCGACGTGTATAAGATATTCCTTTCCGAGGCTTTGATCATCTCGGCGTCGTGCTTTGTCGCGTCGTGCATAATAGCCGTATCGACGTGCGCATTGATCAATCTTATATTGCGTACGCAAACGATCATAAACGTGAGTATGTTCGTGTTCGGTCCGCTGTCGATACTGTGCGTGCTCGGCATTGCGCTCGTTACGAGCGTGCTCGCAACGCTGATACCCGTTTCCGTGTACAGCAAAAAACCGCCCGTCGACAGCATAAGATCGCTGTAAATTATAGCCGCTTGCGCCGCACTAAAGTTTAGATTCTTCGCCGATGGCTCAGAATGACAAAAAACGGGCGGTGCGGGTGTTGTTACTCGGGCGGAAAATATAACGAACAAGCAATCAAAAAATCAGCCTTTGGCTGTTTGTCATTCCGAACGAGCGAGCTTGCGAGCGACGTGAAGAATCTCAACCTTAGAAAAAAGCCCTCTCCTTTGGAGAGGGTGTCTCGCGACAGCGAGACGGGAGAGGTTATCGCCGCATTAGAGCTTTACTCGCTACGCTTAGGATGACAAAAATCGGTTATGCGTTTGAATAAAACGGTTATTTCGTCGATAAACTCGTTTTGCGGAATATCCGACGGCACGCAGAAATCGGACAGCGAGACCCGCGTCGGTTCGTCGAGCTGCGATCTGATCAAACCGATAGCGTCGTCGCAAGATACGCCGTCGCGCAACGTCAAGCGCCGTACGCGCTCGGGCTGCGGACAGGTGACGCACACTACGCAATCGCACAAGCGCGCAAGCGCGCATTCAAAAAGCAGGGGCGCGCAAAGAACAACCGGTTTGGGCGCGGCTTGCACCGCGGCTTCCGTAGCCTTGATTATTTCGGGGTGGGTAAGTTTGTTAAGCTTGTGCTTTGCCGCGGGGCTTTCGGAAATAAGCGCGCGCAAAGCGCGGCGATCGAGTTCGCCGTCGCACGTGCATTCGGGGAAATTATCTTTAACGGTCTGCTCGAGCGCGCTTCCTCGCGATACGAGTCGGCGCGATATTTCGTCCGCATCGACTATATTGTAGCCTTCGGATTTTAACGCGTCCGTAGCTACTGTCTTGCCGCTCGAAACGCCGCCCGTCAATCCGACTATGCGCGCGCCTTGCGGACATTTTTCGCGTAATGCTTTTATTTCGCGTTCGTTGCGGTCGGTCATTTGCATTCCATCCAATTCTTGCCTACGGAAATATCCACGTCGAGCGGAACGGACAGCTCGACCGCATTTTCCATTTCGGTCTTGAGCGTTTCGAGCACGTAGACAAGCTCGTCTGGCGAGGTGTCCACTATGAGTTCGTCGTGCACTTGCATAATGAGCTTGCTCTTTTTGCCCTCGAGCTTTTTGTGCACGTTGATCATCGCTATTTTGATTATGTCAGCAGCCGCGCCCTGAAGAGGCATGTTCATGGCAACGCGTTCGCCGAACTTGCGTTCCATGAATTTTGCGGAATTAAGCTCGGGGATAGCCCTGCGTCTGCCGCGTTCGGTCACTGCGTAGCCCGTTGACTTTGCGGACGCTATGAGCGCGTCGAGATACGCTTTGACCGACGGGAATCGCTCGAAATATCTGTTGATGTATTCGTCCGCTTTCTTTTGCGGTATGCTTATATTCTGCGACAGCCCGTAATTGCTGATGCCGTAGATTATGCCGAAGTTGACCGCCTTTGCGTCGCGGCGCATTTCCGGCGTGACTTCCGTCGGGTCTACGCCGAACACCTCGGCGGCGGTCGACGTGTGAATGTCCGCGCCGGTGTTGAACGCGTCGACGAGTTTCGGATCGCCGGAATAGTGGGCGAGTATCTTGAGTTCTATCTGCTTGTAATCGGCGTCGACGAGCACGTTGCCCGCGCTCGGCACGAACATGGAACGCAAAAGCTTGCCCTCGTCGGTGCGCGCGGGAATGTTTTGAAGATTAGGATCGGCGGATGACAGTCTGCCCGTCGCTGTCGTCGTTTGATTGAACGAAGTGTGAACCGTGCCGCCCGAACGAATGGTCTTGCGCAGCCCGTCTATAAACGTGGATTTGAGCTTGGAATTGAATCTGTACTTGAGCACTTCGTCGATTATCTCGTATTCGCCCGCAAGCTTTTGAAGTATTTCCGCCTTGGTCGAGTACGGCGGTTTCCCGGGGTACGGGATACCGAGATCGTTGAACAGTACGCGACCGAGCTGTTTGGGCGAATTGAGGTTGAAACTTCCGCCGTACAGCTCGTGTATGCGTTTCTCGTTCGCTTGCTCGAGTTTTGTGAAATGCTCGTCTATCTTATCGAGCGCATTTCGGTCAATGTGGAAGCCCGTTACTTCCATGTCGAACAGCACGCGCGAGAGCGGAAGTTCTATGTCGTTGTACAAAGCGACCATACCGCACTCGGCGAGTTTATGCTTGCACTCGGAGTAATGACAAAACAGCTCGGCTGCGGATTCGGGCGCGAGCCTGTATTCGAGTAGGTAAGCCATGAGCGCAACGTCGTCGGCGCGCTGTATTTTGTGCGGCGACACTTTGTGCAAAAGAGACTTTAAGTCGAACGCTATAATGTGTCTCGAATACAGCGGCGCGAGCTTGTTTACGCACCAATCATCAGTGAACGGACTTAAAAGATCGCCCGTTATGCGCGCAAAATAATCGGTATCGCCGTCGAAAGCGAAATGCAGTCCGTCACTTGTGAACATCACGGCGGCGGAATCGCTTTTGGAACTTTCGACGATCGATACGAATTCGTCGGGCGAAAGATCGACCGTTTTTATCTCGTGAACGGGCATATCGGGCGCGGACGGCGTTTTGGCGAACAGCTCGTCGCGGCGCAAAAGCGATTTGAACTCGAGCCGAGCGAATATGCTTTTTACGTCGGCGGGGAAGGGAAATTCGAGTTTGCATTCGTCGAGAGAATAGGCAATCGGTACGTCGCACAGTATCTTCGCAAGCTTTTGGGAAAGATACGCGTTGTCCTTGCCCGCGATTAATTTTTCGCGGCGCGCGCCCGCTATCTCGTCTATGTGAGCGTATACGCCGTCGAGCGAGCCGTACGTGTTGATAAGCTTAGCCGCAGTGCTGTCGCCTATACCGTAAACGCCGGGGATGTTGTCGGACGAGTCGCCCGCGAGCGCTTTGAAGTCCACTATCTGTTCGGCGGAAACGCCGAAAACATCCTCGACGTTGTCTGGCGATATGTCTGCGATGTCCGTGATGCCGCGCTTGGTCAGCAGTGCGTGCGTGGTGGGCGAGACGAGCTGCAGACTGTCGCGGTCGCCCGTGAGAATGTAAGTAAAAGTATCACACTTTGCGAGCGTGCCTATTATGTCGTCGGCTTCGTAACCCGCAAGCTCGAATTGCTTGATGTGCATGGCGGAGAGCAGCTCTTTGAGCGTGGACATTTGCGCGAACAACTCGTCGGGCATGGGTTTGCGCGTAGCCTTGTACAACGGAGTCATCTCGTGACGGAACGTCGGCGCGTGAACGTCGAACGCAGCCGCGATATAGCTCGGGCGGTATTGCTCGATCAGTTTGATCAGCATCGTCGTAAAGCCGTATACCGCGCCTACAGGCTCGCCGCGAGACGTGCGCATGCCCGTCATGGCGAAAAACGCGCGGTTTACGAGCGAGTTGGCGTCTATGATTATAAAGCTGTTCTTTTCCATAACATCAGTATACACCATTTGACGAATAATTACAAGAAAATAACGCACGATTAAACGAATCGGGTTTGCGTTATGCCGAAAATAAATCTAAACCGCAGTTTGGTTTTAATGCCGAAAAACAATCGCTCGATATTCGTGTGCTGCCGAGCTGATTTTCAATATCAAATCGATTTCGAGCGTCGTTAGCGTTCTACAGACGTACGCGACCGAAGACGAGACATGCAAAAAGGGCGCGAGACGCGCCCTTATATGCATTTTGGTAGGAATGAGTGGACTCGAACCACCGACCCCCACCTTATCAGGGTGGTG